>CAMWXH010000014.1 GCA_947178165.1 uncultured Porphyromonadaceae bacterium
GATTAAACGTTAAAAAATAACAGGAGGTAAAGAAGATTAACTGTGCAAATTACAGAAACGCGAGTCTTACCACCGAAAGAAAAACACGTATATAAAAACAACATCAATAAAGGTTAAACATTAGTGTTATGAAAAGAACAGTATTATTTCTCGCAGCCTTGATGACTATCAGCTGCGGCTTTGCCCAGAGTCTTAACAAGAAGGAGGCTAAAGCACTTATGACTTATCTCGCCCAACCATCGGCTAAGGGCGGCACAAACGCTCAGGCACTCGGAATCAATGTGGCAAATCTGGCCACGGCTCCTGGTATAAAAATGGCTAACGGACATGTTACAGAGATTGACTGGAAAGGCAAAAATCTTGCAGGCAGCCTGAATCTTTCCGGCTTTGAAGCCCTCACCAAGGTTGACGTGTCGGATAATAAGATTACCTCTCTTACAATTGATGCAGTTCCTGCGCTTATCGACATCAACGCCGCTAAGAATAGGATCCATACAGTAAGCATCACCAATGCTCCGCAGGTTGAAGACTTGCGCCTTCAGAGAAACAGCATTGCCGATTTTGATATTGCAGGCGTTCCTTTCCTTAAGAGATTCAATATCTCAGGAAATTCTCTCGAAGGTCTTGATGTTTCATCATTGGCTAATCTGGAATATCTTAACGTTATGAGCAACCGTCTCACCTCCCTTAACGTTTCGATGTGCCAGAACTTGAAATCGCTTTATGCAGCCTATAATGACCTGACTTCTCTTCAGCTCGACGGCCTCTTAAAACTTGAGAACCTTAACGTAAACAACAATAAGCTCTCCAAGTTCTATGCGCAGAATCTTCCGGCCCTGAGCACACTTCTCTGCTCCGACAACCACATGGTTGAGTTGGCAGTGAAAGGCTGCGAAGCAATCAATCAGATCTGGGCTCCTTATAACAGTCTGACCTCTTTCTCAGTTGCTAACGCTCCGGCATTGGCATTTGTGAATCTGGAATGGAATAACCTCACCTACCTTAACCTTTCAAACCTGAATTTCCTTCAGCAGGTTAATGTGGCCAACAATCAGCTTGTCACTCTTGATGTTTCATTCGATCCCTATCTTCGTCTTGTCAACATCACCGGCAACGATCTTCTCACCGACCTCCGCACTGAAGGCGACCCGATGCTGGCTCACGTGATCGGTTACAGATTCTGGGATTTCAATTAAAATATTCAATAAAAATATTTAGTGATATGAAAGCCGTCGGAAATCCGACGGCTTTTTGCATATATTCTTTTTCCTTATTATTTTTGCATCTGTTAAACTGTTTAAGTTGTTCAAACCAATTTACGAATGTTAATGAGCTTATTTTCCACATTGATAGCAGATGCTGGTTCCACCAAAGTGGAATGGGCGGCCGTAGGAGAGAGCAGCTCCGATGACATGCGGTTCACCACTCCCGGCATAAATGCCATTTTGGCCTCGGAGAAAGAGATTGCGTCCATACTGACTGAGGTTAAGAGACAGGTCAATGATCGCATCATTAATGAAATATATTACTATGGCGCAGGATGCGCCACGCCCCTAATCTGCGGCAAGATTGAAAAATCCCTTAAAGAGGTTTGGCCGGAAGCGAAGATAATGGTCTGTTCAGACCTTGTGGGTGCATCAAAGTCTTTGTTAGGGAACAATGCCGGAATAGCCTGCATACTTGGAACAGGGTCAAATTCTGCATCGTATGACGGGGAAAAGATAGTAAGCAATATCCCTCCCTTGGGATTCATACTCGGAGATGAAGGGAGCGGCACTGCTCTTGGGAAACGCTTGATTAAAGAGATTTTCAAAGGAAATATCCCCGTAGAAATCAAAGAAGATTTTTTCTCTGATACTGAATTAACTCTTCCGGAGATAATTAATAGGGTTTATCGTGAGCCGCTGCCTAATAAATTCATCGCATCGCTGATTCCATTTATAAGAAAACATATCCGGCATCCGTTCATTAATAATATGGTGGTTGAAGAATTCAGGGAATTTTTCAAAAGGAATGTGGCCTTATATCCAGATGCAAGAAAGATGGATGTGAACTTTACAGGCTCAGTGGCATTTCATTTTGAAAAAGAGCTGCGCAAGGCCTCCATTTCCGAAGGATTCCGGATAGGTAAAATATCCCAAGCCCCGATGGATGGGCTTATACGCTTTCACCTCTTCGAGAGTTCAAAGGAATAAAATGATATATGTGAGAATTTTTCTTCAATTATGAAAATTAAAACATTTCTTGTCCCACTCTCCTTGCTGGCCATGACATCTGCCGTGGCTTCCGAAAGCTATGCCCAGACATCGGGACTGCAGGAGGAGACAGGGATTATTTATATTGAACCGCTTTTCCAATATCCGGTTGCTCCGGAAGAGATTGTCTCGCTTGAAGATAAGTCTAATTGGCTGATGGAACATTTCTGGGATTCTTTCGACTTCAAGTCGAAGCAAGCCGTTGACCAGAATGCCCTGAACGATGCCTTCAACGTGTATTCCCATCCTATGAGATGGGCCGATAAGGATAAAGTCATGCTGTCAACCGACAAGCTATTGACCACCATCTCTAAGAATCCGGTGCTGCTGCTTCAGTTCACGAAGGCTGCCGAAGAGAACCTTTACGGCCCAAGAGCAATGGCTTATATCGATGAAGTGTATGTGAAATATCTTGATGCAATTGAAAAGTGTAAGAAGATTGCTCCTGAGAGGAAAGCTCGATACAAGCGTCAGAACAAGATTCTGAAAAATTCGATGATAGGATCTATCCCTCCATCATTCGTGTTTGACACCCCATCGGGAGCGAAAGAGACCTTCCGGCCCGGACTTCTCACTGTGATAGAGTTTGGAGATCCCGATTGCTCCGACTGCCGCCACGCCAAACTTAAAATGGATACCGACCTCCGCTTCTCCTCTCTTGTGGAGAAAGGGAAGGTTAACGTCCTCTTCATAATTCCTGACCCTGAAGATGACTGGCAAAGCCAGCTTGCCGATTATCCCAAGCTATGGCATTCGGGAGCTTCTGATGAGGTGAGCGACCTTTTAGATATGAGGACTACCCCGTTTTTTTATGTCATAGGAACCGACGGAAAGATAATCGACAAAACCGACAGTGTGGAGAGAGCAATGACAACAGCTATTGAAAGTGTAAAATAAGTAATTATGAATCCATTCAAGAAAATATATATCCGCACCACAGGCTATTCCTACACCAATATGGGGCGCCTCTTCCTGCGGCTTTTTGTAGGGATAATGATGATGCAATTCGGAGTGCGCCAGCTCATGAATTTTGATCAGGCAGCCGCCGCTTTTCCTGAATTTTTAGGAGTTTCGCCCACAGCGGGCCTTATCCTGATGATTATTGTTGAAATCGGATGCTCATTTTTCATAATGTGCGGTTTCCTCACCAGGCTCATGTCGCTCTTCCCCCTCTTGATGATGGTATGTGCCGAGGCATATCTTCTGAGCCTTGACACCACCTCAGCATATCTTTTGACGTGGAATCAGTCGGTATATCTGCCTGTCATGTTTATCGGCATATATTTCTTCATCATGCTTGTGGGACCCGGAAAGATTTCGGTTGATTACTTCCTCTCGCTTCATTTCATTCATTCCGACAATCATAGCGAGTCAGAACTTGAAGAGGTATGAGAATAGCCGTTTTAGTTTCGGGGGGCGTTGACAGCGCAGTAGTGGTGGATAAGCTCTACAAGGAGGGCCACGACCTTCATCTTTTCTATATTCGTATCGGTATGGATAACGATCATGGAGACTGTTCGGCTGAGGAAGATATAGAGATGTGTACGCTCATAGCGCGAAAATATGGTCTCCCGCTTAAGGTCGTATCCCTGCATGAGGAATATTGGGATAACGTTATGGCCTATACACTGCGCACCGTTAAGGAGGGACTTACCCCCCACCCCGACATGATGTGCAACAAGATGATAAAATTCGGTTTTTTCGAAGAGAGATGGGGGCATGAGTTTGACAAGACAGCCACCGGCCATTACGCCTCTGTCAAGGAGATTGACGGAAAATATTATCTTGCCACAGCCGCCGACCCGGTAAAGGATCAGACCGATTTCCTTGCTCAGATATCATACAAACAGCTTTCGCATCTCATTTTCCCGCTTGGGGAAATCCCCAAGATCGAAGTCAGGAAGCTTGCTTCTGAAGCTAACCTTCCCAATGCTGTCAGAAAAGATTCTCAGGGAATATGCTTTTTAGGGAAGATCAATTACAACGACTTCTTAGAGCGGCAATTAGGCACTAAATCGGGACCCGTAATCGAGATTGAGACAGGAAAAAAAATAGGTGAACATCGAGGCTACTGGTTTTACACTATTGGCCAGCGCAAAGGACTTGGCCTGAGTGGCGGTCCTTGGTACGTGGTGAAAAAGAATGTGCGCGATAATGTGGTGTATGTTTCCAACGGTTATGACACACGCGCTCAATATGGTCGCACTATTCCGGTTGAAGAGATGCATTGGATTACTGAAAATCCTTTTGATAATTTAACCCGTGAAACCGCGCCCGCCAATGAAACGCTAAAAGCAGAGGAGACGGGAAAGATTGCCATATCTTTCAAGACAAGGCATTCACCTGATTTTTATCAGGGTTTTATTTCAAGAAAGGAGGAAGGAGGGTATGTCGTGGAATCTGCCACCGATGTCCAGGGAATTGCTCCGGGTCAGTTTGCCATCATATATACTCCCGACCGCACGCTATGCCTCGGCTCGGGAATGATATCCCTTCCCGAACCAAAGAAAAGAAGAAGAACCAAAAAGAGAGATGGAGACGCAGCCTCCATTCTTCCTAATCATAATTAATATATTAATGGAAAAACATCGCTTAGAACTCGTAGGCATCACTTATAACCAGATAGAATCAGGGGTTTATGCCGTTATTCTTCGTGAAGTCGGAGGAGAACGCCGCATACCCATCATAATCGGTTACCCTGAAGCGCAGGCAATTGAATGCAAGCTTCAGGATGTAGTGACTCCCAGGCCGCTCACACACGATATGATGATTAATTTCATGACTGCATTCGGTGTCACCTTGAAGGAGATTGAGATCAAACGCCTCCCCAATGGTGTCTTTGCCGCCGATCTGATTTTTTCAGATGGCGAAAACACCCGAATCGTGGATGCCAGGTCGTCCGACGGCATTGCACTTGCCATACGTGCCGGCGCTCCTATCTATACCTCCGAGGAAGTGCTTGAGGAGGCAGGATTCCTGCCCGAGGAGACAAGAAAGAAACCACGTCAGGCGCGCCGGATTGACCGTGGTGTGGAAAAGAAAAGCACCCCGGCCAATGAGAATGACCTCTCACACCTCTCGGTAGAGAAACTGAATGAGGAGATGCAGCGGGCCGCCGAAAACGAAGACTATGAGAAAGCGGCCAAGATTAAGGCTGAGATTGAAAAGAGGAACGGAGAGGAGGGAAAAGAATAATTTCTTTCTAAATTTTCATAAAATAGGTAGCAATTACAAATTTTATTAAAAATTATTTTATATTTTCAATATAATTTGTAATTTTGCAGGAACAGAAGTGATTTAAACTTTTTACGCCCACGATAAATGTTTAAATCGCTTCTTAGTCTATTAATAATCAATTATGAAAAATCGAAAGAAAAGAGTCGAATTAATGGTCGATTTAATCCGGAACCAGTGTATCGGAAGCCAGGAAGAGCTTGCCGATCTGCTGGCAAAAGAAGGATTTATCGTTACCCAAGCCACCCTCTCTCGCGACCTTAAAATGCTTAAGACCACCAAAGTCCCTACCGACAGAGGTGGCTATATGTATATCCTGCCCGATAGCAACAGCCTTAAAGATAAGCTTCTCGCCTCCGGCCAGCTCTCTATGAACGCTAACTATCAGTCAGGATTCATCTCGCTTCAATTCTCTAAGAACATTGCCGTGATCAAGACCCGTAATGGCTATGCCGCCGGCCTGGCATGCGATATTGACATGAGCAATGCCCCCGAAATTCTCGGCACAATACCCGGAAGCGACACCATCCTTGCTGTGCTGCGCGAAGATGTCACCCACGACCAGGCACGCGAGGTGTTTGCACGCCTTTTACCACTCGACCAGAAAATACCGTCATATTAATAAAAGATGATTAAAGTTGCTATTTCCGGTGCCGACACTCCGGTGGCTGGCGAATTGATAAGAATCCTTGTGAACCATCCTGACGTGGAGATTGTAGCTCTTGTTGCGCCCGGACGTGAAGGGAAACAGCTTCAATCTGTGCATCACGGCCTTTTAGGAGAAGAAAAAATGTCTTTCACAGGTTCTTTCAATCCGGCCGGAGCAGATATCTTATTTATTGCCGACAACAACATAAAGCATTCTGAATTTAAACGTCTCAGAGATGCCTTCCCCGATCTGAAGGTTGTGGCTTTGAATCCAATCATTCCCGATGATGAAGCGCTCCCGGAAAATCGCGCTGCAGATTTTATCTTCGCCCTTCCCGAGATAAATAGAAAAGCAATCGTAAGAGGAGGGAAAGATGCCCTCGTGCCAAGCCCACTGTCATCTTTAGCCCTTGTGCCATTATACCCTTTGGCGCTCAATATGCTGCTCTCAGGCGACATCCTGCTCAATGTTTCCGCACCGGAAGATATTGTTTCAGAAGAGATGCTCGAACGAAGTGCCAAAGAGATTTCCGAGATGCTTAATGAAGCCCAGAGAAGTTTTAGTGGCAATATATCTTTCAACATCCTTCCCCCCTCGTCAAAAAGGGGAATTGAACTCAAAACAGAGATATCCTCTCCTGTGGATATGGAGCACACGCTAAAGGCCTACGAGATATACGACGACCATAATTTCTCTTTTGCCGTGACCTCTCCGGTGAAGCTTGATGACGTAAAAGGAACCGAGAAAATCATCATTTCGCTATCCTTATCAAAAGATGGAGTGCTTTCCATTCATTCCGTGGCCGATGGCCGATTGCGTGGAAGCGCCGGCGAGGCGGTGCATATAATGAACCTTATGTTCGGACTTCATGAAAAGACCGGGCTCTATTTAAAACCTTACGCATTCTGATCCCTTATCAAATCAAAGCTCTATGTCGGTAAATAAAGTGATTCTTATTGGAAATGTGGGACGCGACCCGGAAATACGATATCCTGAGAAAGACTTCCCGGTTGCATATCTCACTCTGGCCACAAATGAACGTCAGGGTAATTCCGACACTGAGCTTGTGGAATGGCACATCCTTGTAATGACCGGTCAGAATGCAACAATAGCCGAACGCTATATTCGCAAAGGGACTAAGCTTTACGTGGAAGGGAAACTTCGCACGCGGGAATATGTGGATAAACTCAAGATTTCGCGCCGACGCACTGAGATTTACGTCGATGTGATTGAAATTCTCGGTCGCGGATAAGGGAAACTCATTTCAGGAAAATATAAATTACCATAATCAACTCTCCTCCATTTTAACAATACTATTTCAACTATGAGAAAATGGCGTATTGAAGACTCCTCCGAAATATATAATGTTCCGGGCTGGGGTCTGAAATATTTTTCAATAAATGAAAAGGGACACGTGCAGGTGACTCCACGTGAGAATGGACCCAAAGTTGACCTCAAAGAGGTGATGGATACCCTTCAGCTCCGCGATGTTGACGCTCCCCTGCTCCTGCGCTTCCCCGATATTCTTGACGACCGTATCCGTAAGATTTCAAATTGTTTCAAAAAAGCGGCCGAGGAATACAAATATTCCGGCCAGAACTTCATTGTTTATCCTATCAAGGTGAACCAGATGCGTCCGGTGGTTGAGGAGATTGTGAGCCATGGCAATAAATACAACATAGGCCTGGAGGCCGGATCGAAGCCTGAACTCCACGCTGTGCTGGCTGTTAACACCCACGAAAACTCCATCATCGTCTGCAATGGCTATAAAGATGAGGATTATATCGAACTTGCGCTCCTCGCCCAGAAAATGGGCCGCCGGATTTTCCTTGTGGTGGAAAAACTCAACGAACTCAAGCTGATTGCCGATGTGGCAAAGCGTCTCAATATATCTCCAAACATAGGCATTCGCATCAAGCTCACCTCTTCCGGTTCAGGAAAATGGGAGGAATCGGGAGGCGATGTCAGCAAATTCGGGCTTAATTCATCTGAACTCCTCACCGCCCTCTCGATGCTTGAGAAATATAAGATGACCGATTGCCTGAAACTGATTCACTTCCACATCGGAAGCCAGATCACAAAGATACGCAGAATCAAGAATGCCTTGCGCGAGGCGATGCAATTCTATGTGCAGCTCTCCAAAATGGGATTCAACATCGAATTTGTCGATATAGGAGGAGGCCTTGGGGTGGATTATGACGGAACACGTTCCTCTTCGGGAGAGAACTCCATGAATTATTCCATCCAGGAATATGTAAACGACTCTGTGTCGGCCCTTGTGGATGCCTGCAACAAAAACAATCTTCCCCAGCCTAACATCATAACTGAATCGGGGCGCTCCCTTACGGCCCATCATTCGGTATTGGTGATTCAGGTGCTTGAGACGGCTCGTCTCCCGATATGGAATGATAATGAAGAGCTCGATGAGAATGCCCACGAGCTGGCTAAGGAATTATATAATATCTGGGATAAGATTGATCCATCGCGTGTGTTTGAAGACTGGCACGACGCCCTTCAGATTCGCGAAGAGGCTCTCGAGCTCTTCTCGCTTGGACTGCTCGACCTGAAGAACCGCGCTATGATAGAGAAATTATTCTGGTCGGTGGCGCGTGATGTTCGCGACCTCACTCGCTCCATGAAGCATCCGCCCGAAGAACTTAGGAAAGTGGCCAGAATGTTGCCTGAAAAATATTTCTGCAACTTCTCCTTATTCCAGTCATTGCCCGATTCATGGGCGATTGACCAGATGTTCCCCATCATGCCTATATCACGACTGGATGAAAAGCCGACACGCGAATGCACCATTCAGGATGTGACGTGCGATTCCGACGGCAAGATCAACCATTTCGTGTCCCCTGCCGGAACATCCTTCTCCCTTCCGGTCCACGACCTCAGGCAGAATGAGCCTTATTATTTGGGTGTGTTCCTTGTAGGAGCCTATCAGGAGATTTTGGGCGACCTCCACAACCTCTTCGGGGATACAAATGCTGTTCATATATCTGTCAATAAGGATGGCTACGACATTGCTCAGATTATCGATGGTGAGGCGGTTGCAGATGTGCTCGATTATGTGGAATATAATCCCAAAAAGCTCGTGCGCAACCTTGAAACATGGGTCACTTCATCAATGAAGCGCGGGGTAATCACCCCTGAAGAGGGACGACAGTTCCTTAACAACTACCGTTCCGGCCTTTATGGCTATACATATCTCGAGCGCGACCTATGAGATATTTTCTAAAACTGTCATATAATGGTGCTCCCTTTCACGGCTGGCAGTCACAGCCCAATGCTGTGAGCGTGCAGCAGACGCTTGAAGAAGCGCTATCCACAATATTGCGTGCGCCCGTCTCCATCATAGGAGCCGGGCGCACCGATACGGGGGTGAACGCACGCATAATGTTCGCTCATTTTGATGTTGACAGTGAGATGAACGTTGCTCGCCTGAACGATAAGAAACGTTTTCTCCTTTCGCTCAATAGGCTATCAGGGCCGGATATAGCCATCCATGACCTTATTCCCGTAGCCGAGGATGCTCATGCCAGATTTGATGCATCGAAACGCACTTATAAATATTTCGTTTCTTTTGAGAAGACCCCTTTCCTCGCAAATATTTCCTGGCATTCCCCCTCCCGTCTTGATGTCGATGCTATGAATGATTGTGCCGCGCTCCTGCTCCGCACCTCCGACTTCACCTCATTCGCCAAGTTGCATTCCGATGCCAAGACAAATATATGCAAGGTTTCGCAGGCGAAATGGACTCCATGGCATTCACCTTTTCTCTCATCAGAGAGTTCAGAAGGCGATTGTGGCAAAGGGATTGTATTCACAATCTCTGCCGACCGCTTCCTGAGGAATATGGTGCGTGCGGTGGTTGGAACGCTTGTTGATGTTGGGCGCGGAAAGCTTTCAAAAGAGGCATTCCAAAGAATCATTGATGATTGCGACAGATGCTCTGCCGGAACCTCAATGCCTCCTCAGGCGTTATTCTTATGGGATGTGGAATATCCTTATATATAGATTATAATCACCATGAAAGAGAAAATAGAACATCTGCGGGCTGAACTGAACCGCCATAACCATAATTACTACTCCCTCAATGCTCCCGAAATTTCCGATAAGGAATTTGATATGATGATGAAGGAGCTTGAGGCTCTTGAGAAGCAATATCCTGAATATGACGATCCCCTTTCTCCCACTCACCGCGTGGGCTCGGACTTGTCAAAGGGATTTGAACACGTGGTTCATGCCCGGCCTATGATGTCTCTTTCAAACACCTATTCTATTGAAGAGGTGGATGAATGGTTCGACAGGATCCGCAAGGCTATCGACAGCAAGGAGTTCTCCATCACCGGAGAAATGAAATTCGACGGCACGTCCATATCTATCACCTATCGCAACGGGCGTATGGTACGGGCTGTGACCCGCGGTGACGGAACCCAAGGTGATGACGTGACCGCCAATGTAAAGACTATACGGAGCATCCCTCTGCAACTTTTACCAGGCGACTGGCCGGAAGAATTTGAAATCCGGGGAGAGATTCTGATGCCTTGGGAGGTGTTTGAAAAACTCAACGCTGAAAGGGCCTATAACGAGGAGCCTCTTTTCGCCAATCCCCGCAATGCCGCCGCCGGAACACTCAAGACACAGGATCCGAGGGAGGTGGCGCGCCGCCATCTCGACGCAAGATTCTATTATCTTCTCGCCGATCAACTCCCCTCCGACTCTCACTATGAAAATATGGCTATCGCTGAGCAATGGGGATTCAAGGTTTCAAAAGCCATGGCCCGACTCCACTCTCTTGAAGATGTGGATAACTATATAACATATTGGGATGAACACCGCAAGGAGCTGCCTGTGCCTACCGACGGCCTCGTTTTCAAAGTTGACTCACTTCGCCAGCAACTAAATCTCGGATATACAGCCAAGTCTCCGCGCTGGGCAGTGGCGTTTAAATTCAATCCTGAAAAAGCTTGCACACCTCTGCGCTTCGTATCTTTCGAAACGGGAAGGATGGGTATCGTTACCCCTGTGGCAAACCTTGAACCGGTTCAGCTTTCCGGCACTATCGTGAAGCGTGCTTCCTTGCATAACGATGACATAATGCAGGAACTCGACATTCACGAAGGCGACTCCCTGTATGTTGAGAAGGCTGGTGAGATTATCCCTCAGATCACAGGAGTGGATAAAAGCCTGCGACCGGAAAATGCAAAAAAGGTAGAATTTGTAAAGAATTGCCCGGTTTGCGGAACCCCCTTAACACGAATTTTCGGAGAAGCAGCCTGGTGTTGCCCTAACAAATATGGTTGCCGCCCTCAGATAACGGGACGTATTGAACATTTCTGTGCTCGCAGGATGATGAATATCGACGGAATTGGTGAGGAAACAGCTGAACTTCTTTACTCCACCGGACTGGTCTCTACTATAGGCCAGATTTATGACCTTACAGAGGAGAAATTGATTGGCGTGGGCAGAATCGGAGAAAAAACCGCTAAAAGGATTCTCAAGGGAATTGAGGATTCCAAGAATGTGCCATTCGACCGTGTGCTGTATGCCCTTTCCATTCCTAATGTTGGGGAAACTACTGCGAAGAGGCTTGCAAGGGCAGTGAAAGATATCGACACACTTCTTGCAATGGATCTGGAACAGCTATCTATGATTCCTGACATTGGGCCAATTATTGCCAAAAATATCTATGACTTCGTGCGCGAGCCGGTAAATGCCGGAAACATTGAACGCCTTCGCGAAGCAGGGGTGACGCTCACTGTCCCGGAAGATAGCCTCGCTCCGGCCGGGAACGCCCTTGATGGGAAAACAATTGTTATTTCAGGCACTTTCAGCCATCACAGCCGCGACGAATATAAAGATATTATAATGAGTCAGGGAGGGAAAAATGCAGGAAGCATTTCTAAAAAGACCTCTTTTGTACTTGCCGGAGAAAATATGGGACCCGCAAAACTGCAGAAATGCGAGCAACTTGGCGTGCCTATCATTTCAGAAGATGAATTTCTTAAAATGATAGGTCAATAATTTCACCTCTTTACTGAAAATAATTCCTCAGAATAGGTTTTCCGCTGTTCTGAGGAATTTATTTTTTGGAGAGTAAAGGTATTATCGCTAATTTTGCAACATATTCTTATACAAATTAACCTATGCAAGTTTCACCTTCTCTTTTATCAGCCGATTTTGCTCATCTCTCCGATGATATCGATATGATAAATTCGTCTGAAGCAGATATGCTTCATCTCGATGTGATGGATGGCGTTTTCGTACCTAACATCTCTTTCGGTTTTCCGATCATCAAGATGGTTTCACATCTTTGTGACAAGCCTCTTGACGCGCATCTGATGATTGTTGAGCCGCATAAATGGATTCCGCAGATACGCGATCTGGGCGTGCGCATAATGAATGTACATCAGGAAGCATGCCGTCATCTTCACCGCACCATATATCAGATACGCGAAGCAGGCATGGAAGCCGGGGTCACCATCAATCCGGCCACTCCTGTGATTATGCTTCAGGATATCATCAATGATCTCGATCTTGTTCTTATCATGTCGGTCAATCCCGGTTTCGGTGGCCAGCCATTCATTGAGCACTCCATTGAAAAGGTTCGCGAATTGCGCGCACTTATCGACCGCACCGGCTCTAAGGCTAAGATTCAGGTTGACGGAGGAGTCAACGCAGAGACAGGCCGCCGGCTTGCAGAGGCAGGTGCTGATTGTCTTGTGGCGGGATCATATGTTTTCAATTCAGAAGATCCGCATAAAGCAATCTCTACACTGAAACATCTTTGATACTCATTGATATAAGAGAAAACATAGATTCAACTGTATGAATCAATTCTTACCAATCTCTGCCTTTCTTCTGACAAGCTCCTTTTTTGGCAGTTATGCCTATTCAGAAGAGAAGCAGCCGGCCGACTCCGTCCCTTCCGGTTTCCGCTCAAAACCCGAATGGATTGTGGGAGCAGAAATGGAGGGTGACTATGTCATTCCTACTGATGCATTTTTCAAGGGAGCCAATGTGGAAGAAAGACGAATATCAGGAAGCTTGGGAGGAGCGGTCCGGGGTGCCTTTCATTTCAATCCGGCTTCCCGTGAAGGGATGCTTTACCCGGGCCTATATCAGGGTGTGGGGCTTGGCATCAAGACCTTTTTCCGTAAAAAACTGATGGGCAACCCGGGGATGTTCTATGTGATTCAGGGCGCGCCTTTCCATCATTTCTCCTCACGCCTTTCTCTGGGATATGAATGGAAATTCGGTATCGCTTTCGGTTGGCATCATACTGATAACAAAATTATGGAAACAGCCTCAACCATAAGCACGGCCGTGACCGCTCACATGGGTGTGGCTCTGAAACTTAACTACACTCTATCGCCACGATGGCTTTTATCTTTAGGTATCGAGGGGACACATCATTCCAACGGCAACACATCCTGGCGTAACGGCGGATTGAATGCCGCCGGCGTGAGCATAGGTGCATCCTATATCCTGAATCCTTTAGGTAATCCCCAATCCCCACCCGAAGAACTGATAGAAGAGGCGGATAGAAAACGATGGTTCTATGATATTATGGCATTCGGAGCCTGGCGTCAACGAGTGTTTTATCTTCCGGAAAATTCTATTTATACCGAAGGTTTAGAAAGATTCGACGCAATGGCTCCCGGGAAATTTCCGGTGTTTGGAGTGCAATTTGCTCCCGCCATATCTCTCAACCGCTGGGTTGCAGTCGGTCCCGCTCTCGATATGCAATGGGATAAAAGCGCTAACCTCAGCAACCATTGGATAGAAGGTCCGATAGACGACGGATACTATTTCTCTCATATACCCGTTAAAGAGCAGATAAGCGTAGGGATTTCAGCACATGCCGAACTCACCACTCCCATCTTTGCAATCAATGCCGGAATCGGATGCAATATAATAAATCCCAAGGGGGACAAAGCTTTTTATCAGTCGTTGACAGTAAAAACTTTTGTAACAGATAATATCTATCTCAACGTCGGTTACCGTCTCGGGGAATTTAAAGATCCTCACAATCTTATGCTCGGCATCGGTTACAGGATTAAATAACCCTGTATCCCTACAATCCAAAAACACATTAAATAAAGATGAAAAAAAAGAGGTTGCGCCTTCCGACGCAACCTCTCTCTATTTAGAAATCTTTAACTACGTTTTGTTTATTTCATTTTTCTATATCTCTGTATCTTCAGATTACTGAGCCTCAAGGATACAGATTGCTACACGGTTCCAGGATTCCTCCTCAAACATTTCACCGATACCGTTGCCTTCTGCCTGAATTCTTGATGCAGGAATCTTGTAACGCTTCATCAAAGCATCCTTAACAGACTGTGCACGCTGGTTGGCAAGACGGATATTAACCTCTTCCGGACCATCCTTAGATGCATAACCCTTGATCACAACCTTGCTATTGGGGTGATTGTTAAGGTAAGCGGCGATCATCTCTACATTAGGCTGCTGGTCAGCACCGATTGCAGAAGAACCAATCTTGAAGAATACGTAACGAACCGATTCGAGATTATTCTTAACCTCTTTAACCACCTGTGCGGGACGGTTGCGGAGGGCTTCGTTCTCAGCTTCGAGTTCACCATTCTTAGCCTTCAAAGCTGCATTTGCGGCATCCATAGTATTGACCGCACCACGAAGGGTGTTGATCTGATTGTTGAGTTCATCAATCTGTGCCTGGTTGTAAGGCTCAACAACTTTGAAACCGTTGCCACCGAAGTTATATGCAACACCTGCTGTAAGATTGAAGTTCGCGCGATTCTTATCGTAAGAAGCTGTGCTCTGCTCAACCGGGCTGCCTGTCATATTCCAGAGGATTGAAGGACTAACTGATACAGTCACATTGTCGCTTACGTTGAAATTGAAATTCAAGCCGAACTTCGTTCCGAAGTAATTTATATCCTGAATTGCAGTCTCATATCTGTGTCCCCAACCGGCACCTGCCTGAAGGTCAATATCGAATGGACGAGTTGAACCGGGGTACCCGCCGAAGAGGTTGAAGAGATTAACAGCACCATACATACCTACGTATGAATCATCAAAAGCTGTCTTGCTCTGAGGTCCTCTGCCCTTCACTGTTGATGTATTGATTGCGAAGAGACCTTCGGCACCAACCTTGAATGTGGGGGTTATTTTCTTGCTGAGGTCAAGTCCTACTACCGGACGCATCCCACCGAAGAATGCACTGTGCGACATCGGAGTTGTGACACCACCTTTGATTCCGAGCGACCAATTATCGCCAAACTTAGGTGTCTCGATTGCCTGCTGAGCTGAAGCGGCGGCCACTGTGCCTAACGCTAAAACTGAAGTAACAATAATATTTTTCATAGTCTAAATTAATTTGATAAATCTAATATAGTGGAAATTTTACTCTCTGTCTATAATACAATCTTTATTGCTGGTTTGTTCAGTGACGAAAAAATTTTTTTGAAAATTTCTTTAAAATATTTTGCAGTTTAAATTTATTGTACTACCTTTGCGGTGTATTAAGACACTAATACACTAAAACAGACAAACACTAATAAAAAATAGCATTATGTTAAAGGTTGATAACTGCACATTCAGCTATAGTCGCCGCAAAGATCCGGTGCTGAAAGACTTCTCCCTTGAAATAACAGATGGAGGGGTATATGGACTTCTCGGGTCAAACGGAGCCGGCAAATCCACCCTTCTATATCTTATTACAGGGCTTCTCACTCCCGACAAAGGGAAAGTAACCTTAGATGGCATCAACACTCGTCTCCGCCGTCCGGAAACAGTGTCTGAAATATTCATCGTGCCGGAAGAATTTGATTTTCCCTCCATGTCGCTTAAAAAGTTCATTGAGCTCAACAGTCCCTTCTATCCAAGGTTTTCATACGATGAGATGATGGATAACCTTGCTCTCTTCGAGCTTTCAGCTGAACTGAATGTGAATAAACTTTCAATGGGACAGAAGAAGAAAGTTGCTCTCTCGTTTGCAATGGCAACGAATACCAAGGTCCTGATTCTGGATGAACCGACCAACGGACTCGATATCCCTGGAAAGACAGCATTCCGAAGATTCATTTCCAAAGCCGTAAGCGATGACAGAATCTTTATAATCTCAACTCATCAGGTGAGAGACGTAGCCCAGCTGCTCGACCATATACTGATAGTGGATAACAGGAAGGTGCTTTTCAACAAGAGCGTGATGGAAATTCAGGAGCATCTTAAATTTGTGGAAACGTTAGACCGCAGCCTGATTGACTCTGCTCTCTATGCATCGAACTCACTCGGAGGAAGCGCACTGATACTTCCTAATCTTGACGGCAACGACACCGAGATGAATCTTGAGCTGCTTTTCGAGTTTGCTCATAACGATGCCGAAGCCCTTAACTCAGTCTTTGAAAAATAAAAACTATTAAACCGCATAATATGAAGAATCAAATATTTGATGCCAACCGATTTTCGGCATACTTCAAGAAATATATCTTTGAACAGAGATCAACTCTCTTAGTCTGTCTCGGAATGTTCCTTCTATTTCCTTTGGCATTCTGTCTTGGATGGCCTTATATAAAAGGTTTCTATACACCTGAAATGGCACAACATTTCGTCACCAGAGGAAATGTTCCTGACCCGATGTGGCATTCAGAGCTAACGGCTTTTCTTGTGATATGGATTGTAGCGTGCGTGTTCTGCTGTGCATTCTATTCCCAACTCACCAAAAAGAAAGAACGCATCTCCCTCTTCACTTGCCCCGCAAGCAACTTCGAGAAATTTGCAACATCCTTCATTATTTTTGTAATCCTCTTTCCAATCCTTGTCTTCATATTTTTCCTTTTCGCAGATGCCATGAGAGTATGGGTGTATGGGGCAACATCAGAAGGGGTCGCCTGCATTCATTACATCTCACCCCGCTTCCTCCTCTCTTTCGGCTGCGACATGAAATATTTTGATATAGATCTCTACGCAGGTTCAATATCTCCGACTGATAAGGCCGCCATGCTGGAATTTTATCGGATAGCCGGCATCGTTAAATTTTCAATGATCCTTTTCGGTGGATTACTTCTTCAGGCATTGTTCGCCTTGGGATGCAGCGTTTGGCCAAAGAACAGTTACATAAAGACAGGATGTTTCCTTATGATTTTCGGAATAGCGACAAGCATCCTCTTTTACTGGGGCATCAGAACCTTCTATGGGACAGATTTTAACATCATTCCCCGCGATTTCGGAATAAAGAACGAAATCACTCAAATAGTGATCTGGGATTGCGTAGCACTCTGCATTATAATTTTCACGTGGGTTATATCCTATCTCAGATTTAAAGAATGGGAAATAATAAAACGATGGTAAGGAAGCTATATAAATATGATATTTGAAGAAAGCAACAAAGCAATATACATTCAGATAGCCGACCGCATCTGCAATGAAATCCTTGAAGGACATTTCTCCCCCGACTCCCGCCTCCCCTCTGTAAGGGATTATGCCGGCGATATGCAGGTTAATGCCAACACGGTGATGCGCAGTTACGACCGCCTTTCGCTAAAAGGAATAATCTATAACCGACGCGGAATCGGATTCTTCGTAGCTTCCGATGCCAAGGATAAAATTCTTGCAGAGAAAGCAGAAGAATTGGAAGATACCAGGATTTATGAATTTTTCGATCTTCTGTATCACCTGAATATCTCACCCGATGATCTCCGGAAACAGTATATTCGATATCTCGAAAACAAAAACAATAAATAACGATGAAAAAGACAACATATATAATCATAGGTTTCACTTCTTTCCTACTTCTCCTCTCCTTCTTAGCTCCTGTAATCTTCTTCAAAGTTAGCTAAAAGTCTCTATCATTTAAAAATCTTTTAATCAACTATTTAAATAACGTTAAGAGTTGTTGGCGATAATGAGTCGCCAACAACCCTTAGAAAAAACATACTTTTATGAAACATATAATGCCCATAATCGCCCTTATATTAGTTACATTTTTTGGTGCATCTGCCCAAGAGTTAGCAAAAGTGGAAGTTGTTGATTTTGAATCAAAACATTTCTCCTTCAAGCGACCGATCCTGATCTATACTCCTCAGAACTATGACGAAAGCACAGAATCGGATTACGATGTGGTGTATGTATTCGATGCTCAGGACCGCGCACATTTCGACGAAGTGCAATCACTCCTTCATTATGGAGTGCAGCTTCCACGAAACGACAGAAGATATATTGTTGTCGGGGTTACCTCCCCCACTCTATGGGATCTGGACCACTGCCGCAATAATGATTTCCTCCCGGTTCCCGAATATCAGAAGATGACCACCCCCTATTACGGAAGCGCTGACAAATTCAAAAAATTCATCAAGGAGGAACTGATGACATATATTGACACAAACTACCGCACCTCGGGCCATACTCTTGGCATCGGACACTCTTTGGGAGCCTCTTTCGTTATTGATGCGGTTGCAAAAGATAATCTCTTTGACGACTGCATCGCCATCTCGCCAAATCTTGGCTGGGACAACGACCGGTTTGCAAAAGAACTGATGAACATGAATTTCTCAAGCGACAAACCGCGCTTCATATATATCACAATGGGTAATGAAGGGCTTAATGAGGAAGATGGTTTTCCCGTAAGCTGGCGACCGGGCTGGGAGAAAGTGAAAAACTTCATCACAAATCAGACATTCCCCGAAAATGTAATTGTCAGGACCGCCGACTTTCCGGAATATTCTCACAATTCGGTTGTGCTTCCGGCTCATCTTCTCACCCTTAGAGAATATGCTGATTACAGATACTCTCCTGCATTCAATGGCTCGGCCACCTATCCCGTGCATATTGAGCTTACATGTGAAGGGATAGAAGGCGATGTTTACATCACCGGAAACCAATCCGCATTAGCCGACTGGAATCCAGAAGGAGTGAAAATGACTAAAATAAACGACACCACCCGTGCCATCGACCTCAACCTCCAGCTCCCCGCCGAATTCAAGTTCACCCAAGGCGACTGGGACTCAGCCATCGGCATCTCCAACGGCGACAGCGGCAACATCCGCATCTCTTCTCCCGAACGCACCTCCAAGCACTATACTCTTTAATCTTGACATAAAAATACTAACATTGGGGATAATAAAGCGAACGCAACGCCATCAACCGCGCATCTTCCAAAATATCCATTATACGGACATATTAATGTGATCACTGTACGTTTTCGGACACGTTATATTACTAATAACATCTTATAATCAATCATTTAATTCTTTGGCATAGCGATTGTATAAAAGAGTGCAAACGGACAGCATGAAATCCGTGAACAACCGATATGGACAGAGAATTAACCAAAAAGGAGAAAAGAGAAAACACTCTTAAAATCTGGTATAAGGCAGGGAGCATTATCCTCGGCATTGTTATTGCCGTGGTGGTGCTCCTTGCCTTTTATGGTGAAAAAATAGATGAAAACAGCATCTCTTTCGGGAGTGCCGAGGAAGGGAGCTTAGAAAGCTGTGTCACAGGCTCAGGAAAAGTTGTTCCCTTTTATGAACAAACCATTGTCTCTCCCGTATCTACTCGCATCCTTGAGGTTTACTGCAACGAGGGAGAATTTGTTACACCGGGTCAATCCTTACTTAAACTCGACCTGCAGAATGCTGAAACCGACCTTCGCAGGAAAGCGGATGAAGTGAGCATGAAACGTAACGAGATTGAACAGGCCTCTTTAAGTTCCTCAACATATATCACGGATCTTGAGATGAAGATTAAAGTAAAGGAGATGGCCGTTAGCCACCTTAAGGCCGAGGTAGCAAATGAACGCCGCCTTGACAGCATAGGAAGCGGCACGGGCGACAGGATTCGTGAAGCCGAACTCGCATATTCAACTGCCCTGCTCGAACTTCAGCAACTGCAGACGCAACTGGCTAATGAAAGGAAATCGCTCTCAGCATCACTGCGCTCTAAACAATTGGAAGGAAGCATCACTGAAAGAGACTATCAGGAGATGGAACGCACCATGGAAGATGCACAGGTCAGAGCTCCTAAAGAGGGCACGGTGACTTTCATCAATAAAGGGATCGGAACAAGCATATCACCGGGAGAGAAGTTAGCTATAATATCAGATCTGTCTCATTTTAAAATCAATGGAGAGATAGCAGACAGTCATACTGAAAAACTTTCTCCGGGGCAGACTGTAAAAATACGTTTAGGAAGGAAGAATATAGATGGCCACATTGCTTCCATATCCCCTCAGAGTCATTCGGGAGTGGTGGAGTTCACGGTTTTGCTCGATGAGGAGGCCTCAAAAACTCTCAGGCCGGGACTCAGGGCAGAATTAAATATAGTTTATAATATGCAGGATGGCATAATCAGGATACCCAACGGAAGCTATTTCACGGGCCCCGGGACATACGAACTTTTCGTAAAGACTTCAGGAAAGAGGCTCGAGAAACGTATTGTCACTTTGGGCGACAGCAATTTCGACTTCGTTGAAGTCAAAGCCGGATTAAGGCCCGGCGAGACAGTGGTCATATCTGATATGAGTGCTTATAAAAATCGAAAATCAATTCAACTGAAATAAATCTACTGTTATGAATATCATTACTCTAAAGAATGTTAGCAAGGTATATCGCACCAAAGAGGTGGAAACCCTTGCACTCGAAAATGTGAACCTGAATATAAAGGAGGGGGAGTTTGTCAGCGTGATGGGACCGTCGGGATGCGGCAAGTCAACACTCCTTAATATTATCGGATTGCTTGACACCCCCTCAGAGGGTGCAGTTGAAATACTCGCCTCCCCCACTTCAGCTATGAAAGATCAAGAACTTTCCCGCTTCCGCAACAGCAACATAGGATTTGTTTTTCAAAGTTTCCATCTCATCCCTTCGCTAAATGTGACCGATAACGTGGCTCTTCCCTTAGGCTATCGGAGTGGACTCAGCACCAAGGAACGACGCGAAAAGGTTGTTGAAGTGCTTACCCGACTTGGATTAAGCCATAGATTGCGGCATTTCCCCTCGCAGCTTTCAGGAGGACAATGCCAGAGAGTTGCAATTGCACGTGCAATCATCGGCAATCCTCGCATCATCCTCGCCGACGAACCAACCGGAAACCTTGACTCAAAAATGGGCCAGGAGGTGATGGATATCCTTCATCAGCTCAATAAGGAGGATGGCCGAACAATCGTAATGGTGACACATAACGAACACCAGGCACGAACCACCGACCGTATAATCAGGTTCTTCGACGGCAGAGAGGTGGAAGGATAATGAATAAAAAGCTTTAAAACCGATGCAAAATGAAATATTTACGACAGATATATTATGAAATGAAGCATCAGAAGATGATGACGTGGGTTTCGATTGCCGGAACTGCACTCGCCATTTTCTTAGTGATGGTTTTCTATCTCGTTGACAGCCTCGACACGGTAGAGGTAGCCCCGGAGTCTAACAGGGCAAGAATATTGATCGGGCAAAATTTGGAAGTGGCACAAGAGGATGGAACTGCGAGCGCTTCGGGAAGTCTCAATCATCAGCGGGCCTATCAGCTTTATCATAACCTTGAAGGGGTGGAACGTGAATCATTCATATTCCAGCAATTGGATGAAAAGGATATATCTTTTAAAGGAGGAGAATCCCAAACCATTTTCGTGCGCGGCGTAGATAATGAATTCTGGAATATATATGATTTCAAGTTTATTGATGGCAAACCTTTTGATAAAGCGGATATTGAGTCAAGCTTAAAGAAGATTATTATAACCCGCTCCCTCGCACGCAGACTTTTTAATGAAGAAAAGGTGTCAGGGCGCGAGGTATTGCTGGGAATGTTGCCTTTCACCATCTCCGGAGTCGTTGAGGATGCCAACCCAATCCTTAAGATAACAAGCGCAAACGCCTTCGTCCCTTACATGCCGGAAATTAATGATGGAAGAGGTGGAAGATGGGGCGACTGGTTAGGCAACACTCAGGTTGTGCTATTAGTCAAACCGGACTTTGATTTTGCGAATATTCAAAAACAAGTGATGTCTCGATATGACCGGCTCCAATCGGAAGCCCGTAAAGATGAGAAAGTGATAACATATCATGGGCAGCCATACGATATTGAGATTCTCTCAAAAGATATTTTCAGCAATGTCACTCCAACAAAAGGAGATTCCTACAGATGGCTTATATACGCATTTCTCATCCTCATACCAGCAATCAATCTGAGCAGCATGACAAGAAGCCGGCTAAGACATAGAGTAAGCGAAATCGGAATATACCGGGCTTTCGGTGCAAGCAAGATTTCAATTCTCTGGCAGACAATGATCGAGAATTTCTTGATAACAATTTTTGGAGGCATCATAGGCTTGTTGCTTTGCATGCTGTTTATGGTCTCTTTCTCTCATCTATTCTTCACGTTTGGCTCTGATCTGGATGTGTATGCACGCCCGAGCCTAAACATGATCTTTACGTGGAAAACATTTTTGATTGCTCTTCTCTTCAGCTGTATCCTTAATCTGGTAAGCGCGTTTATTCCTTCCTGGAAAGCCTCCCGATTAAATCCGGCTGAAGCAATAAGGAAAGTGAAGTGAATCAATGTATCTAAAACCAGGTAATATAAGAAAAATGAAAAGAAAATTATTCACTCAAATAAAGAATGAATGGACCGACAATATATGGATGATTGTCGAGCTTGCCATTGTCACGGGTGCAATCTGGTTCATCCTTGTCTTGTGTTGGGAAACTGCAAGAGCCCGGTTCCTTCCTAAAGGATACGATATAACCGATGTGTATAACCTATCTTTCCGCTGGGTCACCACGGATAGCCCGGAGTTTCAGATGCCTTCCGATTCAACCAGATATGATTTTTTAGGGGCTCGCAATGCTTTGCTTTCTACAATAAGGAAACATCCTCTTGTTGAAGCGGCGGGAGTGTCACAAAATGGTCTTCCTTATTCATTGAGCGGCTGTTTCTCAGGTTTCACTCCCTTGGAAACATACGATACCTTAATCTATACTGCCAATGAACGCATAATGTCGCCCGATCTTGTGAAAGTCTTTCGCCTTAAAAGTCTCACCGGAAAAAGCGAAGAGGAACTGGTGACGATGTTGGGCGAGGGAAAAAGACTTATTTCCAACAATACAGCTTATGAAAAACAGGGGCGAAACATAAGGAATCTTATCGGACAAAAGATCATATATACCGGCGATAGCGCCAACGCATTCATAGTTGGAGATATGATCGCACATATTTCACGCACCGACTATGAGTATCCTTTCACAGGCACCGTGGTTCATCCTTTCCTGGAAGATAGCGTTTGGAGCACCGACTTGAGCCTCAGGGTTAAAGCAGGGAAAGGGCAAGAATTTGTGGAAGCATTTAAAACCACACCCGAATTGCGCCGGTATGGCAACGTTTACCTTACAGACTTGACCAGTTTTGAGGATATCCGCGATTCCGTTCAACGCGATAATACCACCAGCCTGACCTCAAGACTAATCCTGATATTATTCCTTCTTGTAATAATATTCTTAGGGCTGCTCGGCACATTCTGGTTCCGTGTTCAGCAACGAACGGGAGAAGTGGCAATCCGCATGATATGCGGAGCAACCCGAAAGCAGATCTTCATGAGGATAATCTCTGAAGGATTAATCCTCCTTCTTTTCGGCAGCATTTTCATATCGGCTCTCTTGTGGCCTTTTTATAAAAAATTGGAAACTCCTCTTGATTGGGAAGCGATACTGGCATGTGAACTTGTGGCCATAGGGCTGGTTGCTTTAGGAGTGATAATCAGTCTTTGGTGGCCGGCGCGTAAGGTTATGAACATTGAACCCGCCATTGCTGTCAAGGAGGAATAACAGACCCTATTGGGGCTTAATTGAAACTAAAATAAATGAAACAAAAGCTGATACAGTTTATCATTTCTTCAATAGCGGTGCTTCCTGCCTTTGGGCAGGAGGCACTTACTCCTTCTCCCGTAATTCAGAAAAATTTATCTATCACTCTTGAAGAAGCAATGAATCGGGCTCGGCAAGTGAGTGTTGATGCAGAAGTGGCACGAAACCAACTTCGGAGCGCTTACTGGACCTACCGTTCCTATAAAGCACAACTTCTGCCGGAGGTTATCTTCAAAGGCTCTCTCCCCTCTTATCACAAACAGTATTCCTCTTATATGAACGAAGAGGGAAACTATGGATTTGTTCATAATAACTACCTTCAGCTGACGGGCGAAGTTTCGGTGAAACAGAATATCTGGCTTACCGGAGGCACGATAGCTGTCAATTCTTATCTCGATTTCTACCGTCAGGTTGGCGAAGGTGCGTATAACCGTTTTATGTCAATCCCCGCATCCGTCACCCTCACTCAACCGATTTTCGGGGTAAATAACTTGAAATGGAACCGCAAAATCGAGCCAGTGCGTTATGAGGAAGCCATCGCAAATTTCATGAGTGCATCAGAGGATGTAGCAGGAAATGCTATCCGCTATTATTTCGCTTTGCTTATGGCTAAGGAGAATTTATCGATTGCCCATCAGAATCTTGATAATGCCCGCCGATTGTTTGATGTTGCAAAAGAGAAAAGGGAGATGGGAAGGATAAGTCAGAATGACCTCTTGCAAATGGAATTGAATCTGCTGAACGCTGAAAGCGAGATGACAAATTGCGAAAGCGACCTCAAGAACAGCATGTTTCAACTTCGCTCTTTTCTTGATTATGATGAAAGCATCGATCTTTCAACCGAAATACCCCTTGACGTTCCGGAAGTGGAAATAAGTTATGAAGATGCCCTGGAGCGAGCTATGAAAAACAATAGTTTTTCCAAACAGATGCTGAGGATTCAGATGGAGGCAGATTATGGCGTGGCTAAGGCTAAAGGTGCCCAAAGGGAGATTAATCTTTTCGCGCAGATAGGATTCACGGGAACAAACCATACTTTCAGTGATGCCTACCGCACACTCAGGCCTAATCAAGTCGTTGAGCTTGGATTTGAAATTCCCATCATAGACTGGGGGAAGCGAAAGGGAGAAGTGAAAGTGGCAGAGAGCCAACGCAGGCTTGTAGAGAGCCAGGTGAGGCAAGAAACACAAAACTTCCGCCAAAATCTCTTTATCCTCATTGAACGTTACGGGAATCAATTACGCCAGCTTCAAACCGCCCGCCGTGCTGATGCAATAGCTCAGAAACGGTATGAAACAAACGTAGCCACCTTTCTTATAGGAAAGATTTCCACACTCGACCTTAATGATTCAAGAGTGAAAAAAGATGAAGCACGACGTGAGCATATTAATGAATTATATCTTTTCTGGCTCTACTATTACCAGATAAGAAGTCTCACCTTATGGGACTATACTCGCGGATGCGGAATCGAAAAAGATATTGAACGGTTTCTTAATTAACCGTTGCAAGCCTTTATCTTCTCACCTCTTTTTTGTAATTTTGTTAACCTGTCATTCTTGAAAATCACAATATGATACTGATAATTGATGATGATTCAACAGTGCGCTTGTCGTTAAAGCTTCTCCTGCAGAGGAAGGGATATGACACAGCCGAGGCTTCCTCCCCCGAAGAGGCCCTGTCAAAAGCCCGGAAAGAAACCTTCGAGCTTATCCTGATGGATATGAACTATTCATTATCCACTACCGGAGAGGAGGGACTCGAACTATTGATGAAGATGCGCATTTTTCAGCCCGACACCCCCATTATCCTGATCACCGCTTGGGGAAGCATTGACCTCGCTGTGGAAGGGATGAGAGGAGGCGCATACGATTTCATCACCAAGCCATGGGATAACCGCACTCTGATGCAGAGGATTGAAACAGCCCTTAGCTTAAATTCCGAAAGCAGGAATGCTGTTGAGGTCACGGCTCCAGCATTTGACAGATCCGGAATCGTTGGGAATGATCCAGCACTGCTCGACCTCCTTTCGACAGTAGAGCGCATTGCCCCGACCGATGCCTCCGTTTTGATTCTTGGGGAGAATGGAACAGGTAAAGAGTTGATTGCACAGGCAATCCATAATAACAGCCGTCGCAAATATGAACCGTTTGTTATGGTTAACCTTGGCGGCATTGCGCAATCTCTCTTTGAAAGCGAAATGTTCGGACATGCCAAAGGAGCATTTACAGGGGCTGTATCAGCAAGAAAGGGGAGATTCGAGATGGCTGATAAAGGAACTATCTTTTTAGATGAGATCGGTGAACTGGATATGAGCTGTCAGGTTAAGCTTCTGAGAGTGTTGCAGCAACATACTTTCGAACCCTTGGGAGACAGCCGCACCCGCAAAGTTGATATCCGCGTTGTCAGCGCTACAAACGCAGATATCCCTGCAATGGTGGCCGGACACACTTTCAGGGAAGACCTGTTCTATCGACTGAACCTCATAACTCTACGCATGCCTCCTTTGCGAGAAAGGCCGGGTGATATACCGGCTCTTCTGCATCATTTCCTATCAAATGCCACAAAGAATTCAGCACGACATCTCCCTGAAATTGATAATGACACCATGGAATGGCTGATGCGTCTCCCCTATCCGGGAAATATCAGGCAACTCAAAAATATGGTGGAGCGGGCTGTGCTTGTTGGAGGAGATGTTTTGCATAAAGAGGATTTCTACACCCCTGGCCTTTCACCCGAAAATGCCCCTGCTTCCACTTCATCAACCCTTGAATCGCGTGAACGTGAAAGCATTAAAGAGGCTCTTGAATTGGCTGCCGGAAATCTTTCCCGGGCTGCCCGGATTTTGGGGATAACGCGCCAGGCGCTTTATAGAAGGATTGAAAAATATGGATTAAAATAACCGTCATCATACCTATACAGCCTATGAACACACGATTGGTTTTCCTTATTCTCCTTATAGCATTTGCCGGCACGCTCCTCTCTTCACTTCTTTTTAAGGAATATGGAATATGGCTTCCCTTAATCTTTGGCATTATTGGGTTGCTTTTCTTATTCCTGCTTTATATGCGCATCGTTACCTCAAACCATACTGTCCAAATAGGTATGGAACTTCTGGCCGCTCAGGATTTTAATAGCCGGTTAAGAAAGGTTGGCGAACGCAATGCCGACCGGGTGGTTAGACTCTTCAACACTATGATAGACCATCTGCGCGAGGAACGCTTGAAAAATATAGAGCAGGAAAGCCTTCTGAAACTTCTTCTGGATGCTTCCCCGATGGGGGTGGCCATAATGGATTATGACGGACATTTTTCAACATGCAACCGCGCCTTTTTAAAAATTACCTCAACCGGCGATATAACTGCTCTCAAAGGGAAGTTGCCTGAAGAATGGCCTATAGAATTAGCCGCTGCCCTAACATCCCTTAAGGTAGGCAAATCTAAAGTTGTCAGCCTCGGAAACTCTATGAGATACAGGTGTTATCATCTTAATTTTATGCGTCGAGGTTTTCCAGTTGACTTTTATCTTATTGAAAGCCTTACTGAAGAGATGCGCGACGCTGAGAGGAGCGCATACGAGAAGGTGATTCGAATCTTGTCTCATGAAGTCAACAATACGATGTGCGGCGTGAGTTCAGTATTAAATCTTATTTCTGACTCAATTGCAGAGAGTGATTTAAAGGAAGCGGTGGAGAGTTGTGACGCAAGATGCGAGCAGTTATGCGAATTTGTCACATCCTATGCCGATGTGATCAGATTGCCTAAGCCTGATTTAAAAGAGGTGGATCTATGCAATGAGATTCACTCTATGTTGCCCTTCCTTAATATGCTTATTCGTGAAGATATTGAATTATTTACGGAAATACCGGAAAATCCTTTATGGATAAAAGGAGATAGCATACAACTTCAGCAAGTTATCATCAATATTTTTAAGAATGCCGTGGAAAGCATTTCAGGGAAAGGATATGTGTTGATTCGCGCATATAATGACAAGGATGGAACAGCGTTGGAGATTGTAAATAACGGCGACCCGATCTCAGAAGAGGTGGCATCGAATATGTTCCGGCCATTTTACACCAATAAGCCAAACGGCCGAGGAATCGGCTTGACCCTAACAAGTGAGATCCTTACAAGACACAAGGCCAATTTTCGCTTGTTCACAGACAAGGATGGCCTGACACGCTTCAAGATCAACTTTCATCCTTGAGGATATATCCCTTCTTCTTTAGAGATATAATTGAGATTGACGGGTCAGCAAGGAGACGTCGCAGGTAGGTGATCTGCACATTCAAGGCAAGGGAATTGGAGTAGCTGGCATCACCCCACACCTGTTCGAGTATATAATCACGTTCCACCAGATTCCCTTTATTGTTTGCAAGCAACTGAAGAATTTCTGTCTGCCTGACTGAGAGAGCATGGGTCTCTCCAAGGAAGGTTAGAGAGCAAAGATTAGGACGAAATATAGTTTCACCGATCTTATGCACTATCTCTTGCTTTAACGAGATGCTTTCAAAACGTTCGTTGATTTTTGCTATAAGCTCTTCGGGGTAAAATGGTTTGGGGATATAATCGTTCCCCTTCAGGGAGAAACCATGCAGACGGTCAACTTTCTCTGTTCGATCGGTAAGAAAAAAGATTATCACTTTTTTGTCACTTCTCCGTATGGTCTCGGCCAACTCAAATCCATTCATCTCTGGCATATTTATATCCAGGAGGATAAGATCCGGACGATATTCCTTATAATATTCGAGGCCAATTTTCCCGTTATTGGCATAAATCACTTCATGACCATTCTTATCCGCTTCAATGAAGCGTTTTAATAACATTGAATTTTTGAAATCATCATCCACAAGCAATATCTTCATCAGCACGTCAATTTAATGGTGAAACAAGAACCTTTCCCCTCCTCGCTTTTAACCGTTATCTCTCCGTGATGCGCCTCCACAAGCAATTTCACGTAGGCTAATCCCAGGCCAATTCCCGGCAAGTCGGATGAAGCCATTTTCCCTCGATAAAAACGATTGAAAATATATTTCAAGTCTCCGGCAGGGATTCCAAAGCCGTTATCATTGATGTGGAGCCTCACCCCCTCGGAAGAAATTTCTGTCGAAGCTTCAATGCTCACCGAATTCCCTGAATATTTGATGGCATTCTCAATCAAATTAGTAAGGATATTAAAGAGGTGAGAATAATCTGCCGGCACCACTGCATCCTCCCCTATGGCGTTTATAAATGTCACCCTTTTTCCTGCGGGAATAACGGCACCTTTACTTACAGTGTCGAAAAGCTCACGGAGATTAATATTAGTGAGGTTCAATGGAATCTGTTCCACATCATTGAATGTCATATCTCTCAATTTTGAGAAATAAGCGGAAAGATTGTCTAAGGCTCCTCGGGTTTCCCTGACGAGCTCATTCTTCATCTCCTTATCCTCTATCATCCTGTCATTCTCAATGCCTGAGACACACATTTTCAGCGTTGATATGGGTCGCTTCAGTTCATGAATCATTGTTGTTATGAAACTGTTTCGCATCTTGTCGAGGCGAGAGAGCTTGAGCACGGTGGCAAACTGAAGGATTAGACATATTATGAGGAAGAGTGAAAGAAGAGTGACAACAATTAGGCTGCCCAGCATTTTCCTTAAAACTTCCGTAACCGGAAAACGGCAATCAACAATTAGGCTCTTCTTTGTCAATTCTGAATAAGGAATGGATATTGATACCATGGGCTTTAGAGCCGATGCGTGACTTAATATCGAGGGTTGCCACTCCATGGAATCTCTCGTAATAAGATTAGCCTCTTGAGAGATCCCTTTTGCATTCATCAGCGAATCCCATTCCTCCATTTTCAACGGAGCCAGACTATCCAGATCAAGATTCTTGAAGGCCACCCATATTTCTGACTCTGATGGAGAGCCTTCGGTATCAAACGTCTTTTCTTGTTCATTGATTCCTTCATTCTCCATTACCATCCGGGCAACTTTTGACTGCTCCTCCCGGGTAAGGAGCCTGTTCTTATCCTTTATTCCAAGCAAATCGTGAGCCGAGTATCTTTGGGTAGTGATGCTTGCTTTGAATCTGGTGCCTCCTGCGCTATCCTTATCCGACACTATTCTATATTGAGAGGTGCTCGTATTGCTGCCATTCTTTGAATATGACCTTGAAATCCTCTCCTCTCTGTATTCCGTGAATGCCTTTATAGTCTCATTATAAGCCTCTTCTTCAAATTCCCTCAGGCTATACACATAACGCTGATATAGCCAGTAGGCCTGCATCCCTAAAAAAGCAAGGATGGCAACAATTGTGACAATGTATAAAGTTTTTATTCTTTTCTCCATTAAATAAATTAGTTTAAACTAATATAAACACTCAGTTATCGCTATCACCCATACTGTGGGAACCCACCGCTATTACGGTAACCCGTTTTGTAGGAATCCACCGCCATTTCAGTAACCGGTTCTGTAGGGACGCACCATGGTGCGTCCAAATACAATGAAAAATATCGACGGCAAATTTAATAAAAACCACCTGTATTCAATAATGATAATCAAGCTATTTGCACCGGAGTAATAATTTAGTAATAAACAGGTAATATTTGAGTAATGATTATTTTCTTCATTTGGTCGGTTGGCAATGTAATTTTGCAACGTAAATAATTCCAGACTTTACTTGGGTTGGACACCTAAGATGTGATTATTTTCGGACGTACCGGGGGTGCGTCCCTACGGGGTAAATTATTAAATTTATAATACTGAAAATTATTAAATTATGAGAAAAAGTTGTATTATCATTTCCGCTTTGGCGTTCAGCCTTCTCCCTCTCTTCGGGCGCACTATTAAGAGCCGTCAGATTTCAATCTTTCAGAGCAAGGTTCCGGAAACTGAAACATTGGCCGACGAGAAAATAGAGTTCGTTTATGAGTATCGGTGGTGCAACGACACAACGGCAACAGATCAGGACAATTTCAAATCCGATAGGATGCTGTTGCAGATCGCCCCCGACGGGATGTCGAAATTCTCCAGTTATAAGAACCTGACCGTTGATTCTCTGCTAATGAATATCACCACCGAACAGATTGCTGATGCGGCAGTGGAAGGGAAACTGAGCAATGGGGAGTTTATGACCATCTTTAAGAATTATCCGCAAGGGAAACTGACACATACGGAGAAGATATGCATGGACTGGTTCAGATATGAGGAAGAGATGCCTGCTCTGCAATGGGAACTCTCCGATTCCACAATTAATGTCTTAGGGTATGAGTGTCAGGAAGCACGGTGCACTTTCCGTGGTCGGGAATGGCGTGCATTCTTTACTGAAGATATTCCCGTAATGGATGGGCCTTGGAAACTTGCTGGATTACCGGGGCTCATAATGAAAGCTTCAGACAGCAAAAATGAATATGTCTTTGAATGTATCGGCATAAAATCAAAGGGGCAACGCCCCATAACACTTTATAAAGTTCCTTACAACAAAACTGACCGCAAAGGATTTTATAGTGCAAAAAACAGGTATGACCTGAATCCGTATGCCTATTACGAAACCACCACCGGCAATGACCTCCCGGTATATGATGAATATGGCGACATAACCACGGATGTTTACGACCCTATTCCCCTATCCTATGATTACATTGAACGCGATTGGAAAAAATGAGACGCAGTTTTCTTATATTTGTTATGTTACTTACCCTGTTGCCGGTTCAGGCAGCAGGGCATACTGAACTTGAAGGCATCGTGCTTGATGCACTGACAGAAGAAGCAATTGCAGGTGTGGTGATAAAAAGCAAGGGGGTATTCACCTCTACAGGGAAAGAGGGTAAATTTCATATCGTTATAAATGATGCTGCCGATTCCGTCTCTTTCAGATGTGTTGGTTATGAGAACTTGACCATCCCCATACAAAACAATAACGGTAACAATAGAGATAATCAGAAGGTGATTCATCTTAACCCTAAATCAACACAATTGAATGATGTCATTGTAGAAGCTCCCGATATCTATGCCAAAGGAGATACCCTTGTTTTCAATGTTTCCCGCTATGCCAAAGATCAGGATAACGCAATCATTGATGTCATAAAGCGTTTGCCGGGCATTAAGGTTGAGGAGGATGGCACAATAAAATATCAGGGGAAACCAATAAACAAGTTTTATCTTGACGGCAATGACTTCATAGGAGGGCAATATGGACTGGCCACCAACAACATCTCTCATAAAGATGTGAAGGCTGTGGAAGTGATGGAAAACCACCAGCCCATCAAGGCTCTTGAAGGAATCGACTTTCCTGAAGAAGCAGGGATTAACCTTAAGCTAAAAGAGGATGCCAGGAGCCGATGGGTGGGAGTGGCAAACGCTTCGGCCGGGTTCTCACCCCTACTCTACAATGGTTCACTTTTCACTATGCGAATAGCTTCCAAGATACAGAATATTGTCACCATAAAAGCTGACAATACGGGTTGGAATCCCGCAAATGAGATAACGGAACACAGTTTTTATTCAATGTTTTCCGATGAATACAATCCATCTCCCTGGCCCGAATATATCTCTGCCGATATAGTGAATCCTCCTTTATCAGAACGTCGCACACGTGACAATCTGTCTTGGCTGGCAAATATAATTACCGCTTGGAAACGGGGAGATATATCCATGAGGCTGAAGCTGAACTATTTCGCTGACCGTTTAGACTATTGCTCAGAACTATCAACCGATTATTTCAATTTCAATATTCCCACTTTCTTTCAAAATGACAAATTGAGGCTTCAATCTCATAACTTATCTGCAAGTTTACATTCTGAAGTGAACAAGAAGGGTTATTATTTAGTCGATAACCTATGCATCAATGCGCTAAGTAATAACTCTGAGTCCGTTATAACAGGCTCCAATGATGTTACGCAGATGGTAAACAGGGATGGGCTGTTGGCAGTAAACGACCTTAAATTAGTTAAACGCAACGAGAAGAGGTTGTTTACATTGACCTCGCGCAATTCCTTATCTTACCACCCCGACTGCCTGAAAATTGAAAACCACAATATGGCAAACCAGCAACTTTCGAGTGTTGATGCAAGAAGTACTACTGAAACAGAATTGGGCAAGCTGACAAGATTCTGGAAGTTTTATGTCACCCTCGGACTGGATATGAATTATCATCGCATGGATTGTTCGTTAACAGGTATGCACCAATACGATAATTCCGGAATTTATGATTCCTTTACATCGAATATTTATGCCTTTCCTCAGGTGGATTTTGAGCGTCAAGGATGGTGTCTTTCTTTAAGGGTTCCTGTGAGATGGCTGTATTATAATATCTGTGGCGCACACAATTATTTTGCCACCTCACCCACCATCCATGTGCGCCGTCAACTCTCGGCAAGGTCGGAATTATCAGCCACTATTTCATACAATCTGAAGGCGCCTCAACCATATACTTTCATCCGGTCAGCCATACTCTCCGATTATCGTAATCTTTTCGAATCAACCGTACCGGGGAAATATTCCGGAGCGGTTAACGCGAAAGTCTCCTATAAATTCCGAAATCCTCTCAGAGCTTTATTTTTTAATATAGAGGGAACCTATAGTTTCAGCCGGTCATCTGTTATGTCTAATCAGCTGTTTGTCGAAGACTTGGTCATTTCTACCTATGCTGACAAAATATCAGATGCCAAAAGTGGTAGTATTAAGAGCTCAATTAGCAAAGGAATAGGACAGAGCAAGATGGTGGCAGGATGTGAAGTTACAGGGGTTATAACCTCTGTAACATCAATGCGTGACTATGAGCCCGTGCCCTATCGTCAGACCGTTGCGTCTGTTTCGCCATATTTTAAAGGGAGCATTCTCAGATCGTTCTCCTTGAATTATGAGGCCGGTTATAACTTCTCCAATATGAGGACGAAGAAGCAAATCTCTCATTCTCATTCATTTCATCAGAATCTTCTCTTGACTTTTCTCCCTTCTGATAAAGTTGACATCTCGGCCGGAGCAGAACATTTCCTCACACACCACTCAGAGGGAACAATCTCCAATTTGATATTGATTGATGCAAAAGCCACTTGGCGCGTGAACTCAAAACTTCGTTTCACCCTCACCGCCTCGAACATCCTTAACCAAAGGAATTATTCATACCTCAACTACGGCACCCTCTCACAAACAGAATATTCCTTTCGCATAAGGGGAAGGAATATTCTCATAGGGCTTCAATATCGGTTTTGATTCTCGTTATACAGTCGGCATAGTTCAATAGTAACCACAACAGCTTACGAAAAGGGAATTATAACGAGATAATACTTGATTCCCCGCGAATTATTCCTAACTTTGAAACGGAATCCCCCCGAGTGTCCCTGTCTTCGGACAAACCTCGGGGTTTAATCTTTTATAGCCGACTCCCGTGGTCAGCAGTGCTTCAGTGCTATCCCCAACGCCCTCAATCCCGACATTATATACCATACCGTAACGGCTTGAGTATTATAGATTTTCCACACATCGTTGGAAGTCATCTATCTTGCCATTGACAATCTTTATTCGTGTGATTCCTGTCCAACCCATATCTGAGTATTTAACAATATACCAATCATCGCCGACACTTTCAATGTTGAGAATATCGGACTCCCCCGTCGTACCTGGCTTAGAATCTTGCTCTTGGGTTCTCAATTCATTGAAGGCGTAACAGTTATTGTCTTCACAGTCAAATTCATAACCATCCTTGAGCTTTTTTAAGGCATTTTCTGTGAAGTAGCGTTCCGGATGTGCATAAACTTCGGGATCCGCATCAATAGCACATACGAATTTTGAATATACAGTTTTTATCAGGTCTGAATAGTCCTGAGGATTGATACCTGAATCTACCGTTACTATCTCTTTTTCTTTTCTTTCAGCCTTATTGGCAGAAGGGTTCTTTGCTCCACAGGAGCTCACGGCATAAGCTAATGTAAGCGCGAAAATTAGTTTAATATATTTCATTGCAATTAAAATTATTTCAGTAGTTTTCTTTCATTGCGATCACTCTCTAATATGCTCATTTGATGAATGGCTATCTGGTTGAGTTTCATTAATCTCTCGCTTTGTGGGATGCCTTGCTCAATAAACACTGCATTGAGATTCTCCATATTTGAAAGGCATATAAGCTCGTTGATTGAAGCGTAGTCGCGGATATTGCCTTTCAAATCCGGATTCTCGTCGCGCCACTGGCGAGCTGTCTTACCGAACATTGCCACATTAAGTACATCGGCTTCATCTGCATAGACATGCGAAGCCTGTTCACGGGTAATTTCTGCCGGGAGCAAATGAGTCTTTATCGCATCAGTATGAATGCGATAGTTGATTTTCGACAGCTCACGTTTTGCCGTCCATCCCAGCGTTTTTTGTTCCTCGACTTTAAGTCGCTGAAATTCCTCTATAAGATAGAGTTTGAATGGCACACTTATTGCAGAACCAAATTCAAAGGCAATATCCTTATGTGCGTATGTGCCCCCATATCTTCCTTTTTTTACCGCTATACCGATGGCATTAGTTCGCTCAATCCATTCTGTTGCGCTCAATACAAATGATGGTAACCCCGCGCTAATTCTAAAGTGGTCAAATTCGACCACTTTAAAATTAGGATTGTGAATTATTTCCCACGTACCAAGAAACTCCAATGTATAACGATTTCTTAACCAATTCTTTATTATATCTGCAGAACGGTTGTTCCCATCTTTGGCAGTAGCCATATCTGTCAACGAGATGTAATCTTCATTATCAACCGAAAGAACGGTAATAGGGATATTTTGTACGATAATTTTTGCCATAGACTTTGAAGTCGTTCATTTTCCTGCGCAAATCTACAAAAATTCTATGATATTTCGGCTCTTATCTTATGAACTAAGAGAAAAACTTTGTATCTTTGTCTTTGCTTATAACGCAATTTGAAAAATAACACCTGAAGCAATACGAATAATCTTTTTGGTGTTCGTCTCATCATGCCATTTCTTATGATATTTAAAGTATATGAAAATAAGTAATCGTGTAAAGCGCAATATTTCTCTAACATTATCTATCGTTGGATTTGTTTGTATTGCTTCTCAAATTTGGGACGTTGCACTTGCTCCGTCATCAGGTCGAGCATGGTTTGACCTTTTCAGCAAAGTGCTTCTGACATATCTATGTTTTGATAATTATTTAATTTATCGCCGCAGAGTAAAAACATCTAACGATACTTCCTGTTATTGAAGAATTATCTCATTAATCGCGTCTTTTCGCAAACATTATAAGAAGGAAGAGGGTGTGTCATAACGGCTCGTCTGGTCGTTATGACAGAACCCTCCCTTCATTTTTTGAGCAGTTGCTTAATGGATTGACTTCAATGGCCACGCACTTAAATCCAGATCTGTCTTTCCTCGTTGTGAAAAAAATTCAACTCCTGTCTGCGAAGGCGACGCATAAGTGAGGAGGGTCATAACTTTTTTACCTTTCTCAGCAAAGATTTCAATGGTCGATTTATCAACAAAAATGCGAAGTGAAATCTGCCGTGTCCCCGGTTCGGCGATCTTTGAATTGGAAACCCGATCAAAGAATTTGATCTTCACATCAGAACAATTCGTTCGGTCAAGGGTGAGATAACCGGTAGCGACATCATAACTTAACGCTACTTTCCGCCCGTCGCCCACACAAAGATTGAACCCGGCTACATCATTTGCAGACGCACTCAAATTGATGTTCATTTCATATTGATTAGCCATTGCTGAGATCTGTGGGAGAGAATATGTGCCGGCGCTATAAGTTTTATTAATCTTTACCTCCTTCCCTCGTAAATTCTCCAATGACTTCACGGGAGTCTGGCGCAAACGCAAGCCATCGGAAGTGGAATAAAGGGTGTAATTCCTTGGAAGTGACCATACACCTTTTCCCCATTTTGAAGGTGCCTGCTGAGCATAATCCCAGTAATTGACCCAACCAAGTGTAGTAACCTCCTCATTTTTAGGAGCGTCATAGTCCTGAAACACACGCGAAGCATAATAATCCATGCCGTCATCAACATATAACGGATCGGAATCAGGATTATCGGGAATAAATTTCTTTCCGTCGAAATCTCCTACGAAATATTGCTCCCTTGCCCAGTTCACCGACACTAACAGCACCCACTTCTTCTCACCGGCCTCCTCAACAGTGACCTGAAAAAGGTCGGGGCATTCCCAGGAGCGTTTGTTATCCCCCATCGGTCCAAAGTCGCTGGTCCATGTCCAATTCTTTAGATCGTCGGATTCATAGAATGCAACTTTCTTTTCCAGAGCTTTTGCCACAGCCATGACCCATTTCCCCGTCGGTTCATAACGGATAACGGTTGGATCGCGAAACTCTGTGCTCCAAATATCGAGCACCGGATTCTGGTCATAATATTGGTAGGTCACTCCCCCGTCATGACTGAAAGCCACAGCCTGCGACTGTTTTTTAGAATCGTTATCAAAGAGTGTGAATACGGCCACCAGCGCATCTTTCCCCCAGCCTCCCGAATTCAGAGTATCGGCAATCACACTTCCGGTAAAAGCGGATGTTTTAGGAGGCATCCCTTTGATTGAGTGGTCGTTCAGCTCACGCCAATGCACAAGGTCGTTTGACTCGGCACCGCCCCAGCTGTAGGCGAGATACTTGCCATCTTTTTTAATCAGGCCACAAGGGTCGCCAATCCAGCGATGAGCGGGAGTGAAATGATATTGCGGACGATAAGGCTCACGGTAAAGGGTCGTGTCATTCTCTTTCACCTCAGCGAAAGAATGAAAGGAAGAAATAGCCACTAACATAGCCATCCCCACCGATTTAATCAAATTACAGTTTGTAGAATACATAAAAAAATTTTTTTGATTAATTTCTTATTCATGGGATATTATTCGGACCAATCTTAAACTCTCCTGTAAACATCGATAACTGTCCATTCAAAGTATTAATTAATAGAAACAGTCCTTATCCCAATTGATAATATTATTATCTATATAATTCCATATTCGGTCTCCATCATGATTGTTTCTTATATAGTGGTCGTGGTAGCGTGTCTGCCACCCAAATTCTATATTGTTCATTTTTGAATACCGCGTAACAGCAGCCTTTATCGACCCAATTACCAATGCCAATCTCGAATTATGATGAGTTGTCTTTGTAGGGTCGCGACCTGTCGCGACCGATATCCGAGCCAATCGATTCAATCTTCCGAGATTGTTAGGTCTCTGTCCCTCATTTTTATTGGCACTTGTCTTCCCTTTATCAATTTCAACAATCAGATGAAGATGATTGGGCATTATCACATAATTCAGTATCCTTGCATCCGGAAAATGTTGTGACAAAGAGTTAATATTATAGTTAAGGAATTGGCCAAGTTCTGATAAATACATTTTATTGTCACGTATGAAGCCAAAATAATGTAATTTATTTTTTGTACACACGGTAACAAAATAATTCCCATCCGAATAGTCCAGGAATTCTGCTCGTGGATATTTTCTATTTGGCCCATCGTAACTCATAAAGATTATATTCATTGTAGGGTCGCGACCTGTCGCGACCGATATCCTGACACTTTAAAACTACATAAAGTTTCTAAGTCTGATGTCAAAGATAAGATTCAATAACTTAGTTTCACAAAGATAACTATATTTTAATATTAAATTATCCTAAAAAAGGAATTTGTACGAACATATTTTATTTTTAGGTTATATTGCACTAAGTCAGACATACTTAATCATAAGATATTTTTATGGTGAAAGCAAATCTCTATAGGCGCATATATTAAAATACAATACTTCGGTTATTTTTTGAGATTTTGTTACTGGCTCCGAGAAGCCAAGT
>CAMWXH010000015.1 GCA_947178165.1 uncultured Porphyromonadaceae bacterium
CTATATCAGATTTGCTTCTTACTTATGATCCTAAGGAAGCACAAAAATATGATATTACTTATTACTCTGTACCTTTTTCAAAAACTATAGATGACAATACGACTTCAACAGAAGTAGATATATATTTTTTAGGACAAACAAAAGATCGTCTGTCTTTAATAATGGAGACCTATCATTATCTAATAAAAAATGGGAAGAAAGTAAATTTCATACTTGCGGAAGTTCCTCCAGAGAAACAAGTGGAATTACCCGGTATTACCTACATCAATGGAATGTCAATATCTTATTTAGATAATTTAAAAAATGTATTAAATAGTAAATGTTTATTGGAAATAATTCAACAGAATAGTAGTGGAGATACCATTAGAATTAAGGAAGCAATAGTTTATGGAAAGAAAATTTTAACCAATAATATCCATATTAAAGAAAGACCTTTTTACAATCCGGAAAATATCGCGTACTTTGCCTCTCCACAAGATATTGACACTACATTCTTAAAGTCTTTATCTAAAGAATTGCCTATAGACTACCATTATAAAGAGCAATTGTCTCCTGCTAGACTGCTTGAATTTATTGAGAAGAAGCTACTATCAGGCCAATATAATCGAGAATAATTATCATATCCTTAATTACAAAGAGTATTTAAATACCCTCAATTGTTTTATTCAATTGTATTATTATGAACGAGCCCAGTATATCCATAATTATGGCAGTATATAATGAGCCCTTAAATTGGGTACTTCAAGCAATAAGGTCTATCCTATATCAAACTTTTACTGATTTCGAATTCATTATAATTAATGATAATCCTACTCGAGAGGAATTGTGGAAATTATTAGAAGAATTATCTAACAGCGATAGTCGAATAATAATTCGTAAGAATAAAGTAAATATAGGATTGACAAAATCTCTTAATGAAGGATTAAAAATATGTAAAGGTAAGTATATTGCAAGAATGGATGCGGACGATATTAGCTTTCCTGATAGATTAGCGCATCAATATAACTATTTAGAAAAAAATCCCGAAATCTCTGTTTTAGGAACTAATAGAAAATACATTGATGAGAATAGTAATGTATTGAAAAAAAAACATCCCTTAATTCATAATCCCAATACTATTGAATCTCTCTTTATTTTGCGCAGTCCATTTATACATCCATCTGTGATGTTCAGACGCTCACTCATCGACAATGGTTTCTTCTATGATGAATCGTTCACCAGTGCTCAAGACTACAATCTATGGGGGAGACTTCTTATTAATAACTATAGACTGGATAATCTTAAAGAGCCATTACTGTTCTATAGAATTTCTTCTAATCAAATAACCAATAAAAAGAATGAAGACCAACTAAAAAATGCTATACGGATAAAACGTATGTTCGCTGATTATTTAAACATTGATCTAAATAATACGGACTTCGATTTATTAGTATTACCATTTTCAAATGAAAAATCTATTTCTCCTGTGGACGTAAAAAATTTATCGAAAGTCCTGCTAAAGATTTCTAAGCAAATAGAAAAATTCGTATGGTATAATAAAACTTCTTTTAATGCTGAATCCTTTAGGTTAATACTTATGACAGCATTACGGAGTTCCAATAAAGTTATATCATTAAGCAACTTAGTTAAATCTCCATTCTTTTCACTGAAAAACATCTTGAAACAATCAAAATTAATTCTTGCAAAATTATTCTAACATACATTTTAATTCAAGCAAATATAGAGGGATACCCTTTGTCCAATAAGCTTATTTCTAAATTAATTGCAATATTCTATATCACATGACTTTAAACATAGGAGAAGATAGAAACTATAACCTACCGGCTAAGGATTCGAAGATATTTGTATTAAAAAACTCTTCACAAGATAAAAAATCTTCTATTTTTTCAAAGCTTTGGGATTCAATAAAATATATTGGCATAGTTATTATTCTCATACTGTTTATCTTCAATATTATCCCTGCATTTGGTCCAGCAAAAATAGGAACAAGAGAATACATTTCTATAATAGCAATACCTTATGTTTTCCTACTTAAAAAGAGGCTTCCAAAAGTCATCTGGATATTATATTTGGCAAATTGGACTCAAGTGTTCTTTTCTGTATTTACCATCTTAATTAACGATACATTAGACTTATGGTATGTTCAATTTGCAATACGGAATATATTGTATCTATCGGGAGCAATTTTAATTGCAGACTTATCACCCTTAAGAATTGATATTAATAAATTCATACTTGGAATAATAATAGCTATCCTTATAAACGATATAGTAGCGGCATACGGTTTTTTTAACCCCTCTTTCATGCAGCAATTAGTAAACTTACAGCAAATTAATGAAGAAAGGGCTAACAAGACTATTGAATTCGCTGTCCGGATGATTGGACTTGGATATGGTAGTTATTTTAATGGTGGAGTCATAAACGGCATAGGTATTATCCTCACTGTTTATTTGATCTCTAAAAATAGCATTTCTTTATTGTACGGCAGTATCTTAATCTTCTTCTTGTTTATAATCGGTCTCTTTATCGCTCGCACAACCATTGTAGGTGCAGGTATTGCCTTTATTTATTTTACAACTGTATTAAAACCTCAAAAGACAATAGTGGTCATTTTTTCAATTGCATCTTTATTAATTTTAATATTATCTATTGGTGTTTTTGATAATGTCAATACCGATCATGCATTTGAAATATTCCAAGGTTTAGATGGTCTTCTGAATAATAGAAGTATGGAGGAAATGTCCTCTATGTATGAGGTAGAAATGAGTGATAAAACAATCTTTATTGGTGACGGTCTTTCTAAAATAAACGGCCATTATTATATGAAAACAGATGTTGGATGGATGAGAAATATCCTATATTTTGGTATTATTGGTACAATTATAGGATATGTGTATTACGAGGCAGTGTTATTTTATAAATGGTATCGAATTGCTAAATTCATGTTGCCTCTAATAATTGCTTTTGCCATTGATTTATTTATTTTGAATTTTAAAGGTTTAGCTGATTTCAATTTTATGATCTTCCTTATTGTTGCATATGTTATAAAGGTCAATAAACACAAACATTACACTAATGAAAATCCTACATATCATACCCTCCCTCGAAATTGGAGGAGCCCAAAAGCTCTTGACTGATTTAATTCCACTCCAAAGTCAAGAAAATGAAATTGGAGTCCTGGTTTTGAAAAAGGAAGCAACCAATTTCGAAAAGTTAATTAAGGAGAGTAAGATACAATTCATTTCCTTGAATGTAGAGAATTTTTATTCCCTATCAAATATTTTTAAGATTAAGGCCAATCTTAAGGAATGGGATATAATTCACGTTCATCTTTTCCCTACTCTTTATTGGGTGGCTTTAGCATCGATAGGGCTAAAGAAAAAACTTGTATATACCGAACATTCCACCCATAATAAACGTAGGGATAAATCTTTCTTCCGCCCAATTGAGCGATTCATTTACAGCAGATATAATTCCATACTTTGCATTAGCAATCAAACAAAGGAAAATTTAATTAAATGGTTAAGGCCTAAATCAACGGAAAAATTTCATGTAATTGAAAACGGAATTGATCTAAATAAATTTTCTCCAAATTCGGAAGCAAAGAACAACGAAATTATAATGGTATCAAGATTTGCCGAAATGAAAGATCAAGAGACTCTAATTAAGGCGATGAAATACGTTAATTCTGAAGTTTACCTATCCTTGGTCGGTGACGGTCCCAATCGCAAAAATTGCGAACGGATAGCTAAAGAGGAAGGAGTAAATGAAAGGGTTAAATTTCTTGGAGCCCAATCTGATATTCCTACGCTCTTAAGTAAGGCTTATATTGGAGTGCAATCATCAAAATGGGAAGGATTTGGGTTGACCGCCATAGAATATATGGCTTCCGGCTTACCGATAGTATGTTCAAACGTCCCTGGTCTATCTCAAATTGTAGGAGATGCAGGGCTAAAATTTGAAGTGGGAGATTCTGAAAAACTGGCTGAACAGATTAATCGTCTGATTAGTGATGTAGAGTTATATAATAAACTGAAAGAAAGAGGTTTGAAAGTTGCTAAAAAATATTCCATTAATTCTATGAATAAAAAATATCTGGATATATACACTCAACTTTAACTTCATACAAGATCCCCAACTTACAAACACAAAGATTATGACAAGGAAATTATTAATGGTTGTCAACGTTGACTGGTTCTTCCTTTCTCATCGCAAGGAGATTGCAGTTAAAGCAAAAGATGCTGGATGGGATGTGACTATTGTTACAGCTGACACAGGGAAAAGTGACGAAATTAAGAAGTTGGGATTAAAATTCATCAATCTTCCTATGGAGGCTACTGGAATGAACCCTATCAAGGAGCTTAGGACACTTGTTTTCCTGATGAAACTTTACAGAAGAAACAAAGACGCAATCATTCATCATGTAGGATTAAAAAGCATACTCTGGGGAGGATTGGCTGCTAAATATAATAATGTAAAAGGGGTCGTGAATGCCGTAAGCGGTTTAGGATCCCTTTTCACCAATGAAAAGTCAATTTTAAGTAAGTCTTTGCTGAAAGTAGTGAAAATTGGTCATAAGCACAAAAACCTAAAAGTTATTTTCCAGAACCATGATGATGAGGAATTATTTTTGCAGAAGAACATTATAGAACCTTCTCAAAAAGAATTCATCAAAGGGTCTGGAGTGGATTTAACCAAATTTAATTTCACCCCTATGCCGGAGACCGGGAAAATTCGCATAATCTTTACCGGACGAATGATAGAGGAAAAGGGAGTATTAGTACTCATTGACGCCGCAAAAAAATTGAAACTTGAATTTAAGGACAAAATTGAATTTATCTTGGTGGGCGGTCTATGGTCGAATCCATCAGCTTTAAAGAAAGAAGTGATTGAGTCACTTTGCGATGGAGATTATATTCAATGGTTAGGTTATAGAACTGATGTAAAAGATCTTCTTACACAATCATCTATCGTAGCCTTCCCGAGTTATTACCGTGAAGGATTACCCAAGTCTCTGATTGAAGCAAACGCCATAGGGCGCCCAATAATTACTACCGACTCCATCGGATGTCGTGACACTGTGGAAGATGGTGTAAATGGATTTATAATCCCCATTAAGGACAGCGACAGTCTGGCTGAAAAAATCAGAATCTTAGTAAATGACCCCGATTTGAGAAAGAAAATGGGCAAAGAAGCCAGGAAAATTGCCGAACGAGACTTCTCTATTGATAAAGTGGTGGAGAAGCACCTTAAAATATATAACGAACTCAATATGTAGGCTGAGCTTACTCTAATTATTTTATTAAAATTATTTTATTAAAACATCTTTTATGAAAATACTTGTAACCGGAGCAGCCGGATTTATTGGCTCTGCTGTAGTAAAACGTTTAATGGAGATGGACTGCAAAGTAGTTGGACTCGATAACATTAATGACTATTATGAACAAAGCTTGAAATTGGCTCGCCTTAAAGATAATGGTATTTTCATATCTGACAACATAAATAATTTTCCTTGGTATAAATTTATCAAGTCTGATAAATTTGGCAACCACTTCCGCTTCATCCGCATGAACCTTGAGGACACTAAAGCAATGGCAATGCTTATGGCGAATGAGGAGTTTGATGTAGTGATCAATCTTGGAGCCCAGGCCGGAGTAAGGTATTCAATCACAAATCCTCATGCGTATATCGAGAGCAATGTAGATGGTTTCATTAATATTCTGGAGGGCTGTCGAAATAATCATGTTAAACACTTAGTGTATGCCTCTTCTTCCAGTGTCTATGGACTTAACGGCCAGGTTCCTTTCTCTGAACATCATGGCATAGCCCATCCGGTAAGTCTATATGCGGCCACCAAGAAGAGCAATGAACTTATGGCCCACGCCTATTCGAAGCTCTATAATCTCCCTACCACAGGATTACGTTTCTTCACTGTTTATGGGCCATGGGGGCGCCCCGATATGTCACCATTCCTTTTCATGGATGCAATCCTTCATAACCGATCAATAAACGTTTTCAACAACGGAGACATGTTCCGGGATTTCACTTATATTGATGATATAGTAGAGGGAATAGTAAGAATAATTAATGTTATTCCAAAAGGAAACGAAAATTGGGATGAAAAGAATCCTGATCCCGCCACCTCTCCTGCACCTTATCGTATTTACAACATCGGTAATTCTCATCCGACTAAATTGATGGACTATATCCAATGTATCGAAAAAGCCGTTGGCATAGAAGCAAAGAAAAACTTTCTCCCTATGCAACAGGGAGACGTATATCAGACATACGCTGACTCTTCAGCACTTGCCGAGGCTACCGGGTTTAAGCCTAATACGAATCTTCAGGAGGGTATTAATCGGACAGTAGAATGGTTCAAAAGTTACTTTAAATTATAGAAACAAAGTAGCTTATCCTACGAGAACTACCATAATAATATCCTATGTGCGGAAAACCAAACAGAAAGCGTATATAGAATTCTCCTCACGCCACGTTCCATAAGAATATACATAATTTTTGCATGCTTACTAACAATTCAAAGTAAAAGTACAATAAATTTAGAGATACCCTCTTACTAAAGTTATCTAGAAAATGAGGGCACAAGCCATGAAGCAAAAGAAGGATTCATCAAGATTGTATAATCCGAAACGTTTTTGTTATTCACTTGTTCAATATCCATTACATTTAAGCAGCTTTTTATATTGCCAAATTGAATAAATTATTTTAACTTTGCATTTGAGGTATGATTTATCAGAACTGAGGATCAATGAAGAATATAAAGATTAAAATAAACCGTTTAGGAGCAATTAGGAATTCTGAAATTGAGGTCTGTCCTTTTTTAATTTTTACCGGGGAATCAGGTTTAGGGAAGAGTTATGCTGCTTTCTTAGCTCATTATGTGTTTGCCATCTTAGGAGGCACTCGCCTCACTCATTATTTTGATTATCTCTCTTCTGATAGTCTTCCTCAAACTCCCCAAAATGGAGATGTTCTCTTAAACGTAGAAACTCAAAGCCTTTTCTCTTGGATTAATTCCGATGCAATCTATTACATCGGATATATGATTGGTCATCAAACATTCGCTGGTGAAATCGAGATTGAATGGCCTATTCAAAAAAAGGAATTTGTTTTCCGATATCAGGAGGAGATGATTGGGATCGCCAACAAAGAGGAAGTGATCAGTAAAATAAGTTCAGAGAACTTTACATTTAACCTTTATTCCGCAGACCAAACTGAAATGGGGAGGCGAAATATGTATGTCAATGCCTTCCAATCTTTAATTCGTGCTGAAATTTCTAAGGCAATTTTTGGAGAATTCCCGGGATTCATCAATGAATTTATATTACCTCCCTCCAGAGGTGCTTTGATGGAATTAAACGAGCGTCCTCCTTTTATGTCGGGGATGTATAATGAATTTTTTGATTTCAAGATAAATCTTTTCCAACCAGTAAAAAAGGCAACAGTCCCTGATCTCTCTTTAATCTCTCTTTTACAACGACTAATCACCGGTGATATTAAGCAATCGGGGGCTACCTTTAATTATCAAACTACAGACGGTGTGATGATGCCTCTCACTGCAGCGGCCTCATCTGTAAAAGAATTAGCTCCATTTATTCTTTTAATTAGCAAATATAATTTAGCTAACACATCAATCCTATTTGAAGAGCCGGAAGCCCATCTTCATCCTAAACGCCAGAATTTTATGGCTGATCTTCTTGGGGTCGCTCTTAATCAAGGTTGTAATTTACAAATCACTTCCCATAGTGACTTCTTTATTCGAAGATTAAATTTGCTCGTAAGATTATTCTCCATCAATAATGGATCTGTCGAGTTTTCCAATTTGCTAAACAAATATCAGATACCGTTTGATTCACTTATTGACCCATCCAAAATTAAAGCCTACGTCCTGCGCAAACAAGATGATGGCTATTCTAAAATTGAAGAAATGGATGTGTCTGTAAAATCTGGAATACCTTTCGAGTCCTTCAATCCTGCTATCATTGAGAGTCTAAATATTGAAGATGACATTAATAATTTTGAAGAAAGGAGTAACATATAATTTATGCTTACATTTTTTCAAAATATTTTCCCTAATATCCTACCACAAGAATTTATGGGTTCTTGTGATGTTCTTGAGCATGATGTAAATCCATCTACAACTGTCCGAAAAGTATGTTGGACGGGTATAGATGGTTTATATTTTGATCATGCTCTTGCTCAAAAACTTACCTCTATATTTGATAAGGGAGGTTCTCCTGAAATTCTTAGGAAGGATTGTGACGGAGTATTAGTTTTTGAGCACAACGGTATCAATTATATTTTTCTAACCGAATTAAAGTCTGGTTTTGGAACTGAACGTGCATATAAAGCTAAAAGACAATTAGTAGGAACTTTCCTAAAATTAAATATGGTCTTAGGGCTCGCAAATTTCTATGACCGCAAAAATTATGTGATTAAATTTATCATCTGCGGACATCCTCCTAAGCAAGATTTCCTTCAGAAATTGCACATGATGACCAATTTACCTCTCGAAGATCCTCGAACACCTGAACGTAGATTTTCCAGAGGGTTATTTTTCCCTCCGAAAAATGAAAAGATTCACCATTTAAGTTGCGATACATCCGATCTGCTGTGTTTGAGCAATTTCGGTATTGGTATAAATTCCCTTGGAAATGTATGTGACTTCTATTTTGTTGAGGTTCCGGAAGGAGATTCTTCCATAACTATCAATGTTAATGACTTTTTATAAAGCTATTTTAAATAGAAGTATTTAAACATATTTATAACGATTGCGATAGATTTTTGATGAGAATCTTCACACAGAGTAAAAATCCACATCCAGGAGAATTTATCAGCAAAGAGTATGAACTCGACGAGGCTCCAGAAAAAGTACTGAGACTCTGGTATCGATCTCTTTGCTTAGGCAAAGAGTTCTAAAGGGTGATTCACCTAAATACCGAACGGCATGGTCGCGAACTTAAAGATCGAGTGGATTATTAATCGCAACAGCACAATAGTAAATTTTTAAGCCTCCCTTCCCATTTTTTCTCCTTTCCTTTGCAAAAAAAGGAAAGGAAAATATGGAACTTAAGAATATCACTTTTACTGATCCCTACGGAAATATTACCTTATGCAACGCTACACGCTATTTCTCCGAACTGATACGAAACCGTTCTTACAATTTTCAGCCTCATACCGCTTGGAAAATAATCATTAGAAATGAAATTATTTTTCCTCTCGATAATTCGGGCAAAATAATAGAAGAAGCCGGCCGACCATTAAAAGATATTCTTCGGCTCGCTAACATAATTCAACAATTCCTCTGGGGATACCCCAACATTAAAAGTAAGGATATTAATTGGAACAAGATTATTTATGATAGCGAGAAAAAGCTTAGGGAGATTAAAACCGCTGAAGTTATAGAAAGAGGAAGCAACTCTTTCTATGAAATGTCTTATGCCACCTCAAATCTCTCAGCAAAAAAACTACATATACTTCAGCCATCCGCTTCTTTTCCAGCATCCTCCATCCAAGACTCCAAGAATCTTTGGATGAATATGTGGAAAGAGCAGGAATTATGCTGTCTCTTTGCTGATTCAAACCTCGGCAAAAGCACACTTTCCGTTCAAATCGCATGCGAGATTGCCAAGTCTCAAAAGGTTCTTTATTGCGACTACGAGATGTCCGATCAAGTTTTCTTCTCTCGATATCGAAATCATGGTGACGTTCCATTCCAGTTCCCATCTAATTTCTTTAGATCAAAACCTCTCCCCGAAGTTTTCCTCTCTGCCAATCCTGAAACAGCCATACTGAAAGATTTGGAGGAAGTAATTAAAGAAAACGATTTTAAGGTAATTATTATTGATAACATCTCCTTTCTCGGCAAAGATTGTTACCGACCGCGAAACCTTTCAGCTCTCATATATCGCCTTAAAATTATTCAGCAAAAATATCAAGCAAGTTTCCTTATTATTGCCCATTCTGTTAAAAGAAATAGCAAGGAACCCATTTCTCAAAATGACCTGATGGGATCCAAAAGACTTTTCAATTTCATTGACAGTTGTTTTGCTATCGGCAAGGCCATTAAACCTACCGGGCATCAATATATAAAACAGCTCAAATCTCGTTCGGGCCATATTGAATATGGTGAAAATAATGTAATCCTTATGGAAAGGGTTTCAACAGACGGTTGGTTGCATTTCAAAATAAAGGATTTTATACCTGAAAAAGATTGTCTTAATCCCATATTTAGCCACTCCTCTTCCAATCTTGAAGAGGAAGTAAAGAGACTATGCAACGAAGGGCTCTCCCAACGTAAAATCGCCTCCCGTCTTGATCTGTCTCTCTCAAAAGTAAACAGAATTTTAAACAATTTCAATTCTAAAACAGTGAAACAACCCACTTAATACAATACTAATCAAATAGTTTAGTGTTTCACTCTGAAACAAAATGAAACACTTTCTCCTCTCCGTCCATCGCAAAGCGAGCTTGCTCGCTCAACATATCCACTGTTTATGCCCAAGATGTGTCCCTCTCCTTCACTGTAACCATTTTATTCTATTTACAATTTATGAAAATCCTTATAACCGGAATCCATGGTTTCGTGGGTTCCAATCTTGTCAATGCCCTTAAAGATGATCACCAGATTTATGGGCTGGATATTATCGCTCCGGAAAAGGAGGGGGTGATAAAAACATTCCCTTGGGAGGATTTAGAAAATAATAAGATTCCTGAGGTTGACGCAATCATCCATCTTGCCGGTAAAGCCCACGATACAAAGAATAAATCTGCCGCTGACATATATTTCAAAGTCAACACCGACCTTACCAAGAGAATCTTTGATTATTTCACCAATAAGCCGGATATTAAAAAGTTTATCTTTTTCAGTTCTGTTAAAGCGGCCGTGGATAAGGTGCCGGGAGATATCCTGACCGAGGATGTAGCCCCCTCCCCTGTCGGCCCCTATGGGGAAAGCAAAGTCAAGGCAGAAGAATATATCCTCGGGAATATGAAAGCAAAACCGGAAGCATATTCAAATCGCGATGCGATTATACTCCGTCCTTGCATGATTCACGGACCCGGGAATAAAGGGAATCTCAACCTCCTCTACGGTTTTGTCAAGAAAGGTCTCCCCTGGCCATTGGGTGCTTTTGAGAATAAGCGTTCTTTTACGTCAATCGGCAACCTCACTTTCATCATTTCAGAACTTCTCGGGAAAAGAGTAGAGAGCGGGATTTACAATATGGCCGACGATCAAGCCCTATCCACCAATCAGCTGATCGACACAATGTGTAAGGCCATGGGAAAGAGGGCGCATATCTGGAAGATTAGCCGAGGAATGATCAATTTTGGTGCAAAGGCAGGTGACATTCTCCATCTGCCACTCAACTCGTTCCGTCTCGACAAGCTTACTGAAAACTATGTTGTCTCAAATGCCAAACTGAAGAAAGCGCTCGAAATTGAGACAATGCCCATTGAAGCCACTGATGGACTCACCTCGACCATAAAAAGCTTCTCTGTTCATTAAAGGCTTCCCCGCATTCTTAGTTATTATAGTTCCACAAGGCAAACATCAGGCTTCATCGCGCTGATTCTATTATACCTTTTCCCCAATGACTTTACTGATAATCTTTCTTTTGCTGATCCTGATGGAATTGGCATATTTCCGCATTGCCGACCGGCTTAACATAATCGACAAACCAAATCAACGCTCATCACATTCCTCTGTCACACTGCGTGGCGGAGGAATTATTTTTTTATTCGGGGCCTGGCTCTTCTGGCTATTCTTTGGTTTCCAATATTCCTGGTTCATGGCAGGCCTCACCATTATCGGAGCTGTCAGTTTTGCTGATGATGTCCGCTCCTTGCCCGACAGCTGGCGCTTGGTGGCACAATTCATCGCAATGTTCCTGATGTTCCGGCAATTCGGCATACTGAATCTTCACGACTGGTGGATAGTGATTGTTGCCCTGGTGGTATGCGTTGGCATCATAAACGCCTATAATTTCATGGACGGAATCAACGGAATCACCGGCGGATACTCCATCGCTGTAATTATTCCGTTGATTTATCTCAACGGAGAATATGATTTCATTTCAATGGATTTCCTTATAGTCGCAGGATTAAGCCTGTTAGTGTTCTGCTTCTTCAACTTCCGTGCAAAGGCGAAATGTTTTGCCGGAGATGTCGGCTCAATTTCAATGGCATTTATAGTGCTTTTTGCCTTAGGGAAGCTCATTCTTGCCACAGGCGATTTTGCATATATCGTTTTCCTCGCCATATATGGGGCTGACACAGTGCTAACAATCTGCCACCGCATTCAGCTTCACGAAAGCTTAGGACAGGCACACCGCAAGCATGCATTCCAGATTATGGCAAACGAATTAGGAATACCACATGTCACGGTCTCCTCTTTTTATATGGCCCTGCAGCTTCTGATTTCAGCCGGAATAATTTGGCTGCCAATCAATCACTATCTCTACTTAGGGATCGTGATAGTCCTGCTCGCCTGCGCCTATCTCCTCTTCATGAAGAAATATTATCATCTCCATGAAGAATATCTCTCCAGAATAAACTCCCCCAGAGAGAAAAATTAAGAAAAACTCCTCCGGTAAGAAAAAAGTTAATTATCGCGAAGCCGTTTCCGCCGTGGCTTTGCCACGCACCAGCTATCGCGAAGCCGTTTCCGCCTGGGCCTTGCCCCATAAAAATTTCAAACAGATATGCTCATAAATTCCCATCTTATTGATAAAATAGAGCTTGAGGCTGCCGAAAGCCCTCGTCTCCGTATGAATTATAATTTCCACGAAAGCCTCGACTCAAAGGCACAGCGTCTCATAAATCTCCTCTTGCCCGGTACAGCCATCCCAATCCATCGTCACCGCCATACCGCCGAAACCTATATCCTGCTCCGTGGCAAGATGGTCGTCTCCTTTTATAACGACATGGGCGCTCAGACCGCTCGTTTCTTGCTCGATCCTCTCATCGGAAATTACGGAGTGCAAATTCCGAAGGGACAATGGCACGGAATAGAGGTGATTGAACCCTCCGCAATATTTGAAGTCAAGGATGGCCCTTACGCCCCCCTCCAGCCCGAAGACATGATGGATTAACAGCTTACATCTGGCAGAAAACTGAAATCTCCCCTTCAATGGCCGGAGCCGCCACCGCCTTAACAACAGGAGAACCGGAGTAACCTAACTCCCGTTCTCCTATTTTTTTCATTTTTCAGTTAAAATACCTTAAATTTTAATTTCCTTCCAACTTTTGCTCACTATTTCACAAAGAAATGCTAATTTTGCAAGTTGAATAACATTATCCGCCCATACGGCGCGACCGGAAAAGGTTTCTCTCCCCGAATGGAGCGGATGTAATGAACTTATTGAATGAACGTAAAGGTGAACAAACCATCTCTTTTGAAACTCCTCCCCATGGCTTTGCTGTCAGCAGTAATAGCAATGGGAATTGCATCGTGCAACAAGAAAGACGACGAACCCGCCGATGAAAAGGAGACCATAGTCTATCTTCCTAATGTAGCCGTAACATCTTTCAAGCTCAAAGCCAATAACAGCGTGATGGCTCATCTGGATTCCGTGTTCTTCACAATCGACCTTGAGCATGGAGTTATCTATAACGCCGACTCTCTTCCCAAGGGTACGGCAATCAATAAACTCGTCACCAATATCTCCTATTCCTCTGCCATAACATCTGCTTCAATCATAATGAAAGGGGGCACCACACGTAACGATACCGTCGATTACATCAAGAATCCGGGCGATTCAATCGACTTTACTGGCAACGTGAGCCTTGTGATAGCAACCGCCCAGGAAGAGATGAAGAAAACCTACACGCTGAAAGTCAACGTTCATCAACAGGATCCCGACTCCTTGGTTTGGAATGAGATGGCACTGGCCCAACTCCCATCAAGGCTTGCAGCTCCCCGTAATCAGAAAACCGTTGATAAAGACGGGAAAGCCTTTTCCATTATAGAGGAAAACGATGGCTCGATTACCATATCCACTTCCGACGACCTCTATAATAACGTATGGACAAAAACGCCTGTCACTCTCCCCTTCCAGCCTGACATACGCTCCTTAGCATCATCCTCAACATCGCTCTATATTCTTGATAATGCAGGCATCCTTTACACCTCTGCCGACGGTTTATCGTGGGATTCCACAGGAGAAACGTGGAATAAGATCATTGGCGGCTATGGAGATACGGTGATCGGATTAAAGACAACTTCCTCCGGCCTCGTCTATGCGCAATATCCGCTAAAGAATATTGAAGAAAAGGCAGTGGCCGAGGGATTCCCCGTTTCGGGACATTCCAATTTCGTGGTTCATTCCAATAAATGGACCTCCTCACCGGTTGGCTTCTTCTGCGGAGGAGAGAGAGCAGATGGCACCCTTTCCGATGCAATCTGGGCATTCGACGGCTCCAATTGGATCCTTCTGTCAGAAGGATGTTTCCCGGCAGTAAAGGAGGCTTCCATCATCCCATATTATGCTTTCCGCAAAACAAGCTCTTCAGCGTTAATCAAATCGGAGCTTGAGGTATGGATGATATTAGGAGGTGAGACTTCCGACGGTTCCTTTAACCGCACGTTATACATATCATACGATAATGGCGTGAACTGGCGTAAGGGCGACACCATGCTGCAGCTTCCTGAAATCATTCCCGCAATGACAGGATTTGACAATATAGTGTGCTGCACCACTGAAAAGACTTCACTCTCCAATGCATGGAAAGTGATGCGAAGCGACAAACCGGCAAAAGTGAAATGGAGCGTGGACGGTGATATCCTTTCATGGGAATGTCCCTACATTTACCTTATCGGAGGGTTCGGGCCCGACCATAGCCTTTACGACACTATATGGCGCGGCGCTTTGAACCGTCTTAAATCCGCTCCGATAATCTGACGGCAACCTTAAGGTTACATTAACCATTTAGACCCCTCGGAATTGATAAAAGAAATTAAAATAATCATGGCATTGCTTCTTGCGGTTTTGTCGGTCTCATCCGGCAAAGCGCAGGAAGACTATCGTTTTGACATAGGAGGAGGCATAGGCATGACCGGATATCTCGGCGACGCCAACACCGCAAACCTATGGAGCCGGCCCGGATTTGATGCCGAATTGCTATTCCGCTATCTTCCCGGGCCTCGATGGGGGATAAAGACAAATTTCTATGTGGGCTCACTCGGTGGAGATTCCGCAAAGATGACAAATGTGTTTCCCGATGGCAACACCTTTAAATTTTCCACCACTTTCTTTGAATTAGGGGAGCTTGTGGAATTTAATTTCTTCAACTACGGAATAGGCGAAACCTACCGTAACCTGAAAAGGATTACCCCCTATATCGCGGCCGGCCTCGGCGTTACAGCTTGGTCGGTCGGAGGGAAATTCGGAGCGGCTCTGAATATCCCTTTAGGTGTGGGAGTGAAATATAAGCTTTCCGAGAGGTGGAACCTCGGATTCGAGTTTCTGATGAAAAAAACTTTTTCCGACAAACTCGATGGCCAGGATCTTGACGATCCTCTTGGAATAAAAAGCTCTTTTATGAAAAACACCGACTGGTATTCCACCTTGTCGGTGACCATCAGCTATGAGTTCAGCAAACGCTGTGCCGTATGCAACTATAAGGACTGACCGATGAACGATAAGAATAATAAGATCGATCTTCTCGATATGACCCGGCTCCCGGAGCATGTTGCCATCATCATGGATGGCAATGGCCGTTGGGCGCGCCGGCGCGCCATGATGCGCAGCGAAGGCCATGCGGAGGGTGTGAACAGTGTGAACCGCATCACACGTTTATCCTCCGACCTCGGCATAAAATATCTCACCTTATATGCCTTCTCCACTGAAAACTGGAAACGCCCCCAGACTGAAGTGGATGCCCTAATGCATCTCATCGGCTGGACCATTCGCAAGGAGACCCCGGATCTTGTGAAAAATAATGTCAAGATTCATCTCCTTGGTGAGATTGACCGTCTCCCGGAAAGCGTGCGTGCCGACCTCGAAGCCGGACGCCACGCCACTGCCGGCTGCACGGGCCTTAACCTGATGATATGCCTGAGCTATTCCTCTCGCTGGGAGCTGACAAACGCCGCCCGAAAAATTGCAGAGAAAGTGAAAAACAGTGAACTCGCTCCTTCCCAAATCACGGAAGAGACAATTGCTTCCGAACTTTCCACATCAGGCATACCCGATCCTGATCTCCTTATACGCACAGGAGGAGAACACCGCATAAGCAATTTCCTCCTTTGGCAATGCGCATACTCGGAACTCTATTTCACCCCGGTGCTTTGGCCTGATTTCGATAATGAAGCCTTCATCGACGCTCTGATCGATTTCCAGAACCGCGAACGGCGTTTCGGCATGACATCAGATCAAGTCTCGGTCGGCGATAAGACAGAACCAACAGACATCGATTCCACTCTCGCCCAAATATAACTAAATTAGAAAAACGCCTTTAACAGGATATGAAACATTTTCTGAAATTCCTTCTCCTCTGCATAACCGTAATCGCCCCGAAGGCATTCGCACTCGACATCACGCCGATTGCCGAAGTTACGGATACCATATATAACCCCGACATTATCTACACCCCTATTCCTCGTTCCTACGAAATTGCGGGAATTTCGGTGAAAGGGATTCCTGAAGAGGAGCAATATCTCATCATCGGCTATTCAGGCCTTTCGGAAGGTGATCGTGTGGAGATTCCGGGCGAGGAGATAACCCAGGCGGTAAAACGCTTCTGGAGACAGGGCCTTTACTCAAAGGTTCAGATTAATGTGGAAAAAATGGCAGGAGATAAAGTTTGGCTACAAATTGACCTCCAGCGTCAGCCACGCATGTCCGAGCTGCAATTTGAAGGCCTGAAATCGGGCGAAAAGAAAGATCTCCAGCAGCGACTCGGCATGGTGCCCGGCCAGCAGCTCACCCCCAATATCATTGCCAGGGCTAAGCAGGTGACTGAGGAATTTTTTGAAAAGAAAGGTTTCAAGAATGTGCTTGTGTCTATTAGAGAGACTCCCGACCTGTCAAAGGAGAATCAGGTGATCCTCACAATTGGAGTGAATAAGAATTCAAAAGTCAAGGTTCACAAGATACACATTAACGGCAACGAGATGCTTTCCGACCGCAAGATTAAAAATGCGATGAAAAAGACCAATGAGAAGAGCGACCTTCTTAAGATCTTCAGTCAGAAAAAATTTGTTGACTCCGATTTTGCCGACGACCGCAACCGCATCATTGAGAAATATAACGAACTCGGTTATCGCGATGCCAGGATTGTAAAGGACTCTGTGGCCAGATATGACGATGGAACAGTTGACATTTTCCTTGATATCGACGAGGGAAAGAAATATTACATTAGCGATATCTCCTGGGTCGGCAACACCATATATCCCACCGAGACCCTATCGCAAGTGTTGGGCATATATCCCGGCGAGGTCTATAATCAGAAAAAACTGACCAAGCGAACTTCCGACGACGAGGATGCCGTTTCAAACCTCTATCTTGACAACGGTTATCTCTTCTTCAACCTTATTCCGATTGAGGAGAAGATTCAAGGCGACAGCATTGCGCTTCAGATGCGCGTGATAGAAGGTCCCCAGGCACGCATCAACCGTGTCGATATCAACGGCAACGACCAGCTCTATGAAAAGGTGATTCGCCGTGAACTTCGCATCCGTCCGGGCGCCCTCTTCTCTAAAAGCGATATAATGCGCTCTATGCGCGAAATCGCCGCAGGAGGCCACTTCAATCCGGAAACAATGAACCCCGACATACAGCCTAATGAGAATGACGGAACCGTCGATATAGCGCTAAACCTCGAACAGAAAGCCAACGACAAGGTTCAAGTCTCTTTCGGTTGGGGACAAACCGGCGTGACCGGACAGCTGGCTCTCTCATTTTCTAACTTCTCTATGAAGAATCTCTTCAATCCGAGCAGCTATAAGGGGATCATTCCGCGCGGCGATGGCCAGACTTTCTCGATTTCCGCCCAGACAAATGCAAAGTATTACCAAAGCTATAACATCTCTTTCTTTGACCCTTGGTTTGGAGGAAGCCGGCCCAACTCTCTTTCTGTATCTCTCGATTACAGCCGTTCCACAGGTATCAACTCTGCGTTCTACAATAACAACTGGGCCAATGCTTACCAATATGCCAATTACCTTAACCCGACCTATAACCAGAATTACAACTCTTTCGCAATTCAGAATGCCTACGACCCCAACAAGGTGCTTCAGCTGGCAGGCGTGAGCGTTGGTTTCGGCACACGCCTTTCCTGGCCTGACGATTATTTCCAGTTCCAGGCATCCCTTGCCTACCGCTGGTATTATCTCAAGAACTGGGATTACCTCTATTATATGAGGAATGGCACATCCAATTCACTCACCTTAGGGCTGAACCTGTCGCGTACAAGTATCGACAACCCGATCTATACACGTCGCGGCTCGCAGTTCTCGGTTGACCTTACCATGACACCCCCTGCCTCTCTTTTCGGCAAAAAGAACTGGGCGGCTCTCTCTGAAGAGGCAAGCTATTCAAACACCGACCAGACTTCGCGCGAACGAGCCCGAGCCTCGCTCTATAAGTGGATTGAATACTGGAAACTGCGCTTCAAGAGCAAGACATTCACCCCCCTCACCTCTCCCGACAATAACTACACGCTTGTGCTGATGACCCGCGCTGACTTCGGTCTTCTCGGCTCCTGGAACAAGCATATCAAGACCCCGTTTGAAACCTTCTATTTCGGCGGTGACGGAATGACCGGAAGCTACACTTACGCCACAGAGACAATCTCAATGCGCGGTTATGAGAACGGCCAGTTCACTCCGTCGGGCTATGAAGGATATGCTTACGGCAAATTCACACTTGAGCTTCACTTCCCGTTCCTTCTTCAGCCCACCACCACCATCTATGCCATTGCCTTTGCAGAGGCCGGCAACTGTTGGACAAGCGTGAGCGACTTCTCCCCATTCAATATGAAGAGGAGTGCCGGCGTGGGTGCCCGCGTATATCTTTCCGTTCTTGGATTCCTCGGAATCGACTGGGCATACGGTTTCGACAAAGTCTGGGGCACACGAGGTGGCTCGCAGCTTCACTTCGTGCTTGGTCAGGAATTCTGATGGCTTTAACATCATTTTGCATTGCGATGATAAACCTTTATTCATCACAAATGTCTGTTTTGTAAAAGCATGGGATTCCACAATGTTATCAGCAAGCTGTAAACCACTTATGCAATTAGCGTAATTTAAGTTCGTTACATACGTAATTGAAATTAGTTACACAATCGCGTTAAATAATTAAATGCACACAAAATTGAAAAATATGAAAAAAATATTTTTTGCTATCGCCTTTCTAATGGCATGCGCTTTTGGTGCTTCAGCTCAAAAGTACGCACTCATAGATATGGATTATATCCTGCGTAACGTTCCCTCCTACGAGATGGCTAACGAACAATTGAACCAGGTGTCTCAGCGTTGGGAGAAAGAGGTCAACAATCTCTCCAAGGAAGCCGAGACCATGTATAAGAACTATCAGTCGGAGATGGTGTTCCTCACCGACGATCAGAAGAAAAAGAGAGAGAGCGAAATCACCGCAAAAGAGAAAGAGGCAACCGATCTCCGTTATAAATACTTTGGCCCCGAAGGGGAACTCTATAAGAAACGACAGAGCCTTATCAAGCCTATTCAGGAAGATGTTTATAACGCCGTGAAAGCAGTGGCAGAGGAGAAAGGTTACGTCACCATTTTTGACCGCGCATCATCACAAAGCATCGTTTATGCTAAACCGAGCATAGATGTTAGCAATGAAGTGCTCGCCAAGTTGGGATATTCCAAATAAAATTGTAATTTTGCGGAATGAAAATTGATTGAGCGCCACCAGCTTTTTCACGGTCTCCTCAATCATACGTCAAGCAATGAATCTGAATAAAAAAACAACAATAAAAATGATCAAGAAAATTTTACTTGCCGTTGCGCTCGCAATCCCTATGTTCGTTTCGGCACAGACTTTGAAAGTGGGTGTAGTGGATACAAGCGTCATCATGCAGGCAATGCCCGACACCAAGACTGCTGAGACCAAACTGGCCGACACTTCCAAGAAATATGAAGACGAGTTTGCCAAACTTCAGCAGGAATTCGGTCGCCTTTATGAAGAGTTTCAGAAAATGCCCGAATCGGAACCTCAGGCCATCCGCGAACGCAAAACACGTGAACTGGCCGACATGAACCAGAAGATTGAGACTTTCCAGCAGAGCGCTTCTCAGGATCTTCAGAAGATGCAGCAGGAACTGATGGCTCCTATCGTAGCAAAAATCAAGAGCGCTATTGAGTCGGTAGGCAAAGAGAACGGTTATGCCATGATTCAGGAAGCCGCCGCCCTTATCTACTATGCCGCACCTGTTGAGGATATCACACCCAAAGTTAAACAGAAACTGGGTCTTTAAAAAGATACAGCTTTCTATACTAAGATAAAGGAATGCGGAGTCCTCCGGGATTCCGCATTTCAATATAATTTAACGTAATCTCTTCATCTAAAACCTCCCCCTCTAATTGATATGACACAGATAGGAGTTTTCGATTCAGGCTATGGAGGGCTGACAATATTGAGGGAGATGCGGAAACGCCTGCCGCAATATGACTATCTCTATTTAGGCGACAATGCTCGCGCTCCCTATGGGACCCGAAGCTTTGACGTGGTGCTCGATTTCACCAGGCAGGCTGTCGAAGAACTTTTCTCCAGGGGATGCCGTCTGGTTATTTTAGCCTGCAACACGGCCTCAGCCAAAGCTCTTCGAACGATACAGCAAACGCTCCTGCCGGAGAAATATCCAGACCGCAGGGTGCTTGGTGTGATACGTCCTACAGCCGAAATCATAGGTTCCATCACAAAAAACCGTCATATCGGGGTTCTTGCCACTCCGGGCACGATACAAAGCGGTTCTTATACCATGGAAATCAAGAAGCTTTATCCGGATATTCATGTCAACGAACTCGCTTGCCCCATGTTCGTGCCTTTGGTGGAGAATGAAGAAGCAACAGGGCCTGGCGCTGACTATTTCGTAAGCAAATACATCAATATGATAATGGAGAAGGATCCTGACATAGATACTCTTATCTTAGCCTGTACCCACTATCCGCTCCTCTTCCCCAAGATTCGTAAATTTGCTTCCGAAAAGACTAAAGTGATAGCACAAGGCGATCTGGTTGCCAACAGTCTTGCAGATTATCTCAACCGTCATCCGGAGATTGAAAACCGCTGTTCTAAAAATGGCACAGTAGAGTTCCTTACTACCGAAAATACTGAAAAATTCAATCATCTCGCCTCAATTTTCATGAAAGAGCCTGTGGATGCGACAAGGATAATGTTATAGTTGTATATTTTTTTGCACGCAACAGATGTTGTCATCACAATTGTTTCGTGTAATATGTGTGGTCATCACAAGAGATATGTATATGGAGAAATCAATTGAAATGCTTCGGCTTGAAATAAAAAAAGCTTCCTCACAAGAAGAAGCTATAAAAATCTTGTCAGTTTATATAGAATCCCATCCTGAAAGCGAAGAAGCTTTTACGATGCGAGGAATGAAATATTGGGGAGCAGGCAAGCGTTCGCTCGCAATAAACGATTATCTTTCGGCCATCCGCATAAATCCGGAGTCACGGGCACGCCTTGCACTTCAAGCCTCACAGGAAATCCTCGATTACCGCAATAAGGACCTCTATAATCCCTAACCAGCCACACTACAACAGGTTCGTTCATTTAATGCTGCGGAGAGAAATATTAACTGATACGGGTTAATTGTTTCTCTCCGCATTTCGTAATGTCATAATGCAGTGCGGTTCTATACATTACGCAGTGGTTCTATACATTATGCAGTGGTTCTATACATTATGCAGTGGTTCTACACACAATTCACAATATTATGATGCAATGGATGAAGGTCATACTGACGAGGAGTTTCTTTTTATGTCTTGAATCTTTTCAACGGATAGGCCTGTCGCTTGGGAAATTACCTCGTCAGCAAGATTCATCTTGATCATATTTTCGACTAAACTTATCATAGCCTCTTCCCGACCTTCTGCCCGGCCCTCCGCCAAGCCTTGCGTTCTGCCTTCCGCCAAGCCTTGCGTTCTGCCTTCTGCCAAGCCTTGCGTTCTGCCCTCTGCCAAGCCTTGCGTTCTGCCCTCCGCCAAGCCTTCCTCTCGGCCCTCTTCACGGGCCGTGTCGAGCACATCGTTTTGCACCATAATGTTATCCATGTGCCTGTCGTATGCACGGCGCTCCTCAATAGTCATAGACATAAGACGAAGTTTCTCTTTCACTCCCTGAAGACCCGGAACACGAGTGTTCTCCTTGACCTTACCGGTCTTAAGATAAGTCATCCATTCATCAAGCGGCGTATCCGGAATCTTGTCGTATGCATTGACCCTGACCAGATAATACTCAGGGAACACCTCTTTGGGAAGATGATGTACTATCACCCCCTCCTCTTTCGTATTGACAAGCAGGTCGGTGCCCGTATGAATACCCTTGAAACGCGTTTCCCCATGGTACACATAGTCGTCGCCCTGACCGTATTCACAATACAGAAGGCTGATTGAATACACTTTCTTTACCTGATCATACTTATCCCCTATATTTATATGCTCGGTAATGGCTTTGCAAGTGCCATAAAGTATCCGCTGCAGATAATACAATTGACGAGTGAGCTGCACCTCAACAATGATGAGATGTCCTTTGCTGTTCTTCGCCTTTATGTCAACGCGGTTGAACTTGTCATCATCCGATTCTTGATTTCCCTCGCTCTCGAGTATCTCCTCGATCTTTACATCCTCTCCCAGCAGGACCGAGATAAAACCCTCCAGAATTTCAAAATTGGATTTGTCACGAAGCATGTGCTTCATGAACCAGTCAAACCTAATATATGTATTTTGATCCATATTGTGCCGTTATTATGTTCAAATACAAATTTACAATAAAAAAATAGCAATTTGAAATATATACTCTTCATTATATTTCTTCAGCTATCTCCCAGCTATCTATGCATCTCCTACTTGAAGAGAAGGAGTGCCTGTCTTGCATTTCACATAATAGGGCAACAATACATTAAAAAGCCCATACTTGACTTCTAAATTAGGAATACCAAGCTTATATTGTTTTAATCGCCTGCTATATCTCTTGATTGTGAGATAGCCAGTCTGATAAAGCAGTGCAGTAGGATTCGGGTTAAGAAGGTCGAGCCCTTTTAAATCAGAATCCTTGCAATATGAATCAAAAGTTTTTTTAAGATCTGCACCCACTCTCTTTAACGATTCTGCAATGAGTGTGGGCATTCCGGTTTCATTCCAATAATTCCCTATCTTTGATTCATACATTGCATTCAGCAGCGACCAAGGATTATATATTTCGCTTCCCTCCGACGCAAATTTATAACCGTCATAATTCTTTTTCAATAATTTGCAGGCACCTTCATAATCCACTCCCTCTTTTTCTGCAAATTTTGATATGCCTCTTTGAAAATAGTGACATAACTCTCTTTCCGTTATGCCGCAAATATCAGCATATTCATTAGAAAAAGAGATATCCATGATATTATTCAAATCAGAAAATACGCTAAGTTTACTAAATCGACTCACACCTGTCAAGAACACAAGCTGTATATGCTCCGCCGAGCTTTTGAAATTAGAATAGAGAGAAGCAAGCTGGGAACGATAATGATTAAAATTGTCAATATTATTAAGATTTCCCACAAGGGGCTTATCATATTCGTCAACTAAAATCACCACCTTCCGTCCAGTATCTTCATGAGCGGCAGAGATAATATTATTAAATCTTTGAGAGTAGCTTCCGCTTACATCATCAATATTATATTTTTTCTCCCAGCCTTTGAACAGATTGCCAAGAACTTCTTCCAATTTACCTGGTTCTGCATAACGTTCGGTATTAAGGTCAAGTCGCAACACAGGATATTCCTCCCAATTCCAATCGGTGGAGTCAATATACAGATTTTCAAAAAGTTCACGTCGTCCTTCATAGAAATACCGGAGAGTGGAAAGGAAAAGGCTCTTACCGAATCGTCGAGGGCGAGCAAGAAAGAAATACTTTACACTTGAGATGTTCAGTTTGTGGATAAACATAGTTTTGTCCACATAAATATTTCCATCTTCTCGCAATACTCTGAAATCCTGCTGCCCGATAGGATATTTTTCTACTTCATTAGGGATTACAATCATAGTCCGTGTTTTTCGCAAATATAACATAAAAAACTATGAATTGCAAGTGACCAGCTCTTGTATGTGCTTAATGCACCTCCCAGGGGAAAAGCATCCTCTTCTCAGGTTGTCGCACGGTTGAACTTTCCGTCACCCCGCCGGAGAATAGATCAGATGGAAATTCGGAATTAGAAGCCGGAATATTTCGGCCACAGGAGGAGGCATAAAGCATCAGCGGCTGCTCCATGCTCCACCCCCGGGAATAGTTGCGCACATATACCTGCGCAAGTCCGCGCAACCCTTTCACCTTCTTTCGCAATTCTCCCAACAGCTCCGTCATATCGCTCACCTGGTTCAAGACAAACTCAAGCACCGTGCGTCCACGCATCACAATGCGCGCAAACAACCGGTCGCCATAACGTATCGGCTTACGGCTGCCGAATGGTGTTGTGAATCGTTCACGCGAATCAGCATAAACGTGCTTATAGTAACTCTCTCCGTGAACTCCCTCTCCAAGACGCAATGTCGCCACTCTATCCATAATTTTAATTTTTTAGTGATACATTCCTTTTAATTTACAGGATCGGTTTGCAGACGTTTTTTCATTCCATATCCTTATCCGCTTACAAAATTATATCCTTATCCTGCCATTTTATTGCAGTAAAATATAAAAATAAATTAAACACAGCCATAAAAGCGACAGAATAACCTCAAATAGCTCCGAATTATGTAATTTTGCAAATCAAATACCCAGAATGAGATAATATGAAAGTATTGAAATTCGGCGGCACATCCGTAGGGTCTCCCCAACGGATCAAGGAAGTCGCAACGCTTGTAAACGACGGAGAGCGGAAAATCGTGGTTCTCTCCGCAATGTCTAAAACCACCAATACCCTGATTGAAATTTCGGATTACCTCTACAAGAAAAACCCTGAAGGGGCAAACGATGTGATCAATCGTTTGGAGCAGACATATATCCGCCATGCCGAGGAACTATATTCCACCGCAGAATACCGCGAACGCACTCTTGATGCCATACGCGGCCACTTCGATTATATCCGCAGTTTCACCAAGGATGTATTCACTCCTCACGAAGAGAAAGTTATCGTGTCTCAAGGCGAGCTGCTTTCCACGCGCATGATGCTTAACCTTATGCTTGAACGCGGTGTCAACGCCTGCATGATTCCGGCCTTAGACTTCATGCGCACCGATGAGAATGGCGAGCCCGACACTGCCAAGATAAAGGATAAGCTTGCCCGCCTTCTCAGAGAGCTGCCTGAAGCCGACATCTACATCACGCAGGGATTTATATGCCGCAACGCCTACGGAGAAGTTGACAATCTCAAGCGAGGCGGCAGCGACTACTCGGCATCGCTCATCGGAGCCGCCGTAAATGCCGATGAAATCCAGATATGGACCGACATCGACGGAATGCATAACAACGACCCTAGATTCGTGGAGAAAACATCGCCTGTGCGAATGCTCCATTTCGAAGAAGCCGCAGAGCTGGCATATTTCGGTGCGAAGATTCTTCATCCGACATGCATACAGCCTGCCAAGTTCGCCAACATACCGGTGCGGCTGCTCAACACGATGGAGCCCGAAGCACCCGGGACTTTGATATGCAACAAGACCGATAGCAAACGAATAAAGGCAGTTGCCGCCAAAGATAATATCACCGCCATAAAGATTAAATCAAGTCGCATGCTTCTGGCTCATGGTTTCCTCCGCAAGGTGTTCGAAATATTTGAAAGCTACCGCACATCTATAGATATGATATGCACATCTGAAGTGGGAGTGTCTTTATCAATCGACGACACCACCCATCTGAAAGCCATTGTTGACGACCTTAAGAAATATGGCACCGTCACCGTTGACAGGGATATGTGCATAGTATGCGTAGTAGGCGATATGGAATGGACCCACGCCGGTTTTGAAGCCAAGGCTCTTGACGCAATGCGCGACATACCCACGCGCATGATCTCTTTCGGAGGAAGCAATTACAACATATCCTTCCTTATTCGCGCAGAAGATAAGGAACGTGCCTTGCGCTCATTGAGCAGCCATCTTTTCAATGAAGAGTGAGACATCCTTCAAAACAGCGGTCTGCTCGTGCAGGCACCAAAGATTACCCCTATGATTTTAAGAGGAACTTTCCCAATTGATAAATTTGAGGAGCTTGAGACTCCTTTCTATTATTACGATCTCGATTTGCTGCGCAAAACATTGGGCTCAATCGAAGAGAATACGCGCCTCGATCCGGATTTTTGCGTTCACTATGCAGTCAAGGCTAATGCCAATCCCGTGCTCCTTCGTATCATAGCGAATTCCGGGCTGGGAGCAGATTGCGTGAGCGGCGGAGAGATATTAGCTGCCGTAAAAGCCGGATTTCCGGGCGAGAAGATTGTATATGCGGGTGTAGGAAAGACCGACCGCGAGATAAACATCGGTCTCGATAACGACATTTTCTGCTTTAACGTAGAGTCGGAACCGGAACTGACCGTGATTGATGAATTGGCACGCGCCAAAGGGAAGATGGCTCGTGTGGCGATACGTGTCAACCCCGATGTAGGGGCGCATACCCACGCAAACATCACCACAGGGCTTGCCGAAAACAAATTCGGAATTGCCATGACCGATCTTGACCGAGTGATTGATCTGGCCAAAAGGCTGGAAAACATCACCTTTATAGGCCTTCACTTCCATATCGGTTCGCAGATTCTCGACATGAACGATTTCACCGCACTCTGCAATCGAGTCAACTCACTTGTAGAGAGACTGGAGAATCGCGGGATAGATATCCCGAACATCAATGTCGGCGGAGGATTGGGAATTGACTATAAGCATCCTAATCATCATCCCGTGCCTGATTTCAAGGAATATTTCGCGACCTACAGACGACATCTCGCCTTGCGTCCCGGCCAACGGCTTCACTTTGAGTTAGGCCGTGCAGTTGTGGGACAGTGCGGCTCATTGATAAGCCGTGTGATTTATGTCAAGGAAGGAACGAAAAAGAAATTTGCTATCCTTGATGCAGGAATGACCGATCTTATCCGTCCTGCCCTCTATCAGGCTTACCACCGCATTGAGAATATCTCCTCCCACTCGGAGATTGTGGAGCGTTATGATGTTGTCGGGCCGGTATGCGAATCTTCAGATGTTTTCGGCAAGGCGGTTGATCTCCCCCTCACTAAGCGCGGAGATTTCATTGCGCTGCGCTCTGCCGGGGCATACGGAGAGATAATGGCATCACAATATAATTGCCGTGAATTGCCGAAATCTTATAATTCCGATAACATCTGATTCCCGTCAGGCGTTATAATATGAGGTTGGAGAATCAACTTCTATAATTTCACATAACATCTATGATAAAGGCACTGTTCTTTGATATTGACGGCACATTGGTTCCATACGGTTCGGGACATATCCCCGAAGAAGTGTCGGAAGCGATAGCCGAAGTGAGGCGCAACGGAGTGAAGGTTTTCATATCTACCGGCCGCCATCTTGCATGGATTAACAATCTCGGTGACACCGAATTTGACGGTTTTGTAACCGTAAACGGAGGAATGTGCGTAGCCTCCGACCGAACCACCTGCATCCATAAGCAATGCATCGAGCCGGAAGAGGTGGAACGTCTCAATGAATTTTCAAAGAGGAGTGAAATACCATTGGTAGTGGTGCCGGCAGAAGGCGACATATTCATAACACGTTTCACTCCTGAAGTGGAATTTGTTGCAGAGGAACTTCATATTCCTCCTATAGCTCTCGACAATGTGGAATCAGCCATTGGCAAGGATGTGGTTCAGCTCATGGCTTTCGGTTCGGAAACGGAACGGCGTGAAAGCGGACTATTTGGTGAAGTATTGAAGAATTCCGAGGCAACAAGCTGGAATCCTTATTTCTGCGATATCATCCCTGCAGGGAGCGATAAAAGTTGTGGGTTGCGCGCCATGGCTGAGCATTTCGGATTCGATATGTCGGAAACCATGGCATTCGGTGATGGCAGCAACGATGTCGGTATGCTTCGGGCCGCAGGCATTGGTGTGGCAATGGGCAATGCTGATGAAAAAGTGAAGGCAGCCGCCGATCACATAACCACCTCCGACACAGACCATGGCATAGTCAATGCCCTTCGTCATTTCGGGCTAATCAAATAATGAGGGTATGTCATAACGGCCCATCTGGGTCGTTATGACATACCCTCGCAATCCGGATAAAAATATTACGGTGTGTCAAAATTTCGCATTTTGACACACCGTTTTTTACTAAAGATCTATTGATTCTTATTTCTTAATGACAATTTTCTTGCCGTTGATGATATATAAACCTGCTGGGAGATTATCCGCACCGGAATTCATGCGTATTCCCTGAAGATTATAGATATCTGAATCTGCCTCAACTCCCGAAATCTCTACAACGCCACTGCTCGAATTTACAGTATAGGAGATGCTGATAGGAGCGCTACCCTTGCCGATACCGTTGGAAACAAATCCGGAATCACCGAACTGACCTGCAGCCACAGTGAAAAGATATTTTCCATTATCAGTAGCCACCGGGAAGGTCACCTTATATCCTCCATCCGGATTAGCCGTGAAGGACGCTGTCTGGCGGTAGCTGTTATCCACTCCTGCAAGTGTGGCTGAAGCTCCGGCAACCATCTCCACTCCATCTGCAAACGACAATGTTATCTCTGAAATCATCTTACCATTGACATAAGTGCCCTCTGCAGGATCTATCGAGGTGGGAACGATGCTATATGAAGCGCGGTCGGGACCGCCAACAATTTCAAATTTAAGCTCTATCTTGTCGTTAGAGTGTCCATAGTTGGGGTCTTCTCCCCAAACAGCAGTGCCGAATGCACCTTTCTCAATGGTTACAATGTAGGTGCCGTTATAACTGGGTTCCTTCCCGAAGCTGGCGGAGAAATATGTGTAATTAGCATTCACTCCATTAGCCTTGCGAAGGTGACCGCTGGCTTCGAAATCGCCTTCCTCTGATCTTATGGTTACATTTGTAGCAGTGCCGTCGGTCGCAACAAGGCCTTTCTGTTCACACACAAAGAAGAGTGATTCGACCGATCTGTCAAAATCTATCTGTCCATCTGCATTAGGTTTGGGAGCGCTTATGGCAAGCGAAAGATCATATTCCACCGGGGTTGCCATAGTATAGGCAATCTTAATCGCTTCTTTATTGGAAGCGGTTACATCTCCAGAAACAGCCGTTAATGCATCAGGAGCAATTTCGACTTCAATCTTGGCTTCTACAAAATTAAGAGCCTCCTTAAGGGTGAGCGTAAGCTTATTGGCATCGGTGGATACCTTAACGTCTTCCAAGGGCTCGCCATTCTTTTTCACAGTTATGCCACTCCCTGAATATGTCACACTCTCAACTTCGGTGAACTCAAGAGTAAGCTCGCCGAAATACGCCAAGTATTCATCCTCCGGAAGAGAAGATTTATATTCGAACGACAACTCTTCGGGGGCACCTTGAATAGTCCACGTCAGTATGATATCTTCAGGATTATCCTCCATAATCTCATTAGAAAAATCATATCCGGCAATTGCATGAGCAGGGATAGAAAGCGTGTAAGTTCCCGAAGCTGTCAAAGGTTCGGCCGGAGTAAATGAGAAGGTGGTCTCATCTATATTATCTTTTGCTACATTCTCAATAGCCACTCCATTATGTTCCAACACGATTTCATCCTTGGAATTGATTTCAACCTCCTCAATATGTGGGAACATCATCACGATTTCACTGATTTCCGTCACCTCACCCGGCTCCGGATTAACCATGTATTCCCAGTTCAAGCCGTCTCCGCCCTGAGACGCTATCTTATAAGTAAGAACAATTTCTTCGTTATCCTCCATCCACTCAAAATTATCCGCATAGCCGGCAAGCGCACCGGCCGGGATAGTGATAATGTATGTAGCCGGTTCAGTCTGTTCTGCACCGAATACAAAATGGAGTTCATTATCATTCTCTACAGAAGCATCAACGCCTCTAACCCGGCCACCGTTACGGGTAACCGTCAGATCATCCAATGAATTAATTTCAATCTCGTCAATGTTAGGGAAAGTAAGGGTTACAAACTGCAACATCGTGACCTCCCCCTCTGCCGGATCAACGGTATAATTCCAGTCTGCAGCGCCTGCACTGAAGGCCATGGCAACTGCGGCAATTGAAGTTAAAAATTTCTTCATATTCATAACATTAAGAGCACAAGGTTAAAAAAAACTCTTTTGCAGGTTATCTTAAAAATTTAATTACACTGCTTCCTCTTTCAGCGGAGAGGCGCACAATAATTAAGCCCTCTGCGTCAGGAAGCCTGAAGGAATCGTTACCTGAGGCGTTTCCCTCCTCAGACCATACTTTTACGCCTGCCGTCGTGAACATCTCCAGATTGAAAGCTTCGCCGGGCAGCAAGGATGTCTTTACAATGCCCGAAGCATCGATAGAAAACAACGATTCGCTTATTGGAGTTAATGTTTCGTGAACAGCCGATTCAGCAGCGACTTCCATAGCCTTAGCATTCATCAACTCGCCCGTCACAGTGTCGATCACAAAAGCCACGATGCGCGCATCCTCGGGATTGGCAAGCAGTTTCGGAGCCTCGCATTCCCACTCTACATTATATGTCTCTCCCGGTCTCAATGATTCCGGAAGCGAACCTTCAATACCGGTGAAGGCCGTCTCGTATGAGAGGGTGACATCATCATAAAACATCAAAGCCGAAGGAATAGTGGAGGGCAAGAAGTAATAAGCTCCGTAAGCTGGCTGGGTGCAATTGTTCTTCTGCTGATATCTCACATTGTCAGCATCGTGAAAATTACCGGTGATGACATAGCCCACGCTATAGCGGCCATCCGGATTGTCAATATCCTCAGAGACCCTAACCTGTGCGTTGACCTTCATGTTCTTGCCGGCTATTTCCACTGGCGCATCCATACGTATGCCGAACGAGGAAGCCTTGTCATAGTAATCGGTGAACTTATTTGCGTTCCCCCCTTCGGTAGCCCTTATGCGGTTGAGCATCATCCTCGGCACAGAATAATATTCAAGCTTTTCCCAGTAGGGATTGTTTGCCAGCACATCCTGAACGTGGGTGTTAAGCACAATCAATCTCGAGCCGAAACGTTCCGTCAGGTTCTCGATCACCGTCTCCCCTTCCGGACAGTTTGTACACCACATTCCTGTTCCCTTATCCACAACAAGGGCACGTATAAAGTCAGGATCGATGGCGTAATCGGCATCAGAAGATTCCGGATTTTCCGCGGGAATCTCATTCGATCCGACCTTGACTCCGGTCAATGCCAACATGTAGCCCGATTTGCTCGTGCATACGAAAACAAACTTAACTTTCCTGCCCGAAAGCGCTTCAAGCGATACGCCCCGGTTTTTCCAGAAGTAGCTTTCCGATTCAACCTCCAGCAACAATATTGGTTCACCGCCATCTTCGGGGTATGCCATAACGCGATAGCTTTCGGGGAAATGCCTATAAACCGAGCGCGCTTCCCAACATAAGGTGTTCCCCTCTTCAATCTCCAATTCCGGGAGAGTCAAGAGATTCTCGCAGGCCGCCTCAGAGGCGTGATATGTAGGCGACAGAGCCACATATCCCCGTTTATCCAATCGGTCAACAGTCCAGCCGGTGGTCACGTAGCCATGTTTATATACGCTTTGGTCGGGCACCACCCCATTCAGGTTCTCAGTCTCGACCCCGCCTGGGAAGCTTCCCCGGCTAAGGTCAAGTTCGTATGAGGCGGCCGACAGCATAAGTGCTGCCGGACCCGACAAAAGCATTGATACAAGGATTCGGTTCACCCTTATCATCTTACAACTAATTTATACACGGCATCACCCGCTTTAACCACATAAATGCCCGGATCAACGTATGTCACCTTCTCAGTTCCGATCAAACGTCCGTCAAGGTCATATACAGCCACATCTTCAGCATTGAGAACCTCGATGCGTCCCGGCGACGTGATCACAAGACCCTTGTCAGGAGTTCCAACCACCTCCTGAATACCTGAATATCCCTCTGTCTTAACAAAGAAGGGATAATACATACGGTCAGCTATGGCTTCATTGAATTCCGATATCACACCGCCAAGTACACTTGCATCGGCCGAAATCTTGTTGATGCCTTCAATGTCCCTTGTCGATTCAACACCGTATGCTTCGGCCACAGAGGTTATCACACCATCCTTCATGACTTTTCCATTCCCTGTGAAAACGAGGCCGTCGCCGATACCGGCAGAGAAGAAGGAATAATTGTCGTCGAGATACCATGTATCGGTCTTGTAATTATAGATGCAAGCTTCAGTAACGACCTCGCCTTCACCATCCTCGGTAACGTTTATTGCTCGGCTTCTTGTTCCATAAAGATTGCCGTTGTCATCGCAATTAGTAAAGAAACCGATAAGGTTTCCAAACTCCTCAGTATCTTTATAACCGTTGATATAGACCACAGGATCATATTGCACGCGTGGGTCATTTATATCCTCAACCCATATTTGCACCGGCTGACCATCCTTCTCCTCCCAGCCGGCAAAATACTTGCCACCGAACATAAATGGCTCCATTTTAGTCTCTATCTTGTCAAACATAATCAGCTCACCATTTTTAATCATGGCGTTAAGATTGCTCTGAAATCCGCAATAGACTGTACCGGCAATTACCTCACCGTCGGGAGTCTGGGTCATTGGGAAGAATCCTTGCTGATCTGGCAATTCTATGTTGGTATAAGCCTTGAGCATATATGACCCGTCATCCTGCAGGAACCATTGACAAGGGTAATAACGTCCTTTTATATCGGAAGCGGGATCATTGATGAACTGATAACCTGCTATCACTTTGGCATCAGGAGTGATACATACCGCCTCATTACTATTTAAGGCACCCGGGGCAAGAGGCAGCAGATACCATTTCCCCTCTTTATAGTATGCGGGATGATAGGTGGATCCAAGAATGATGCTCCCCACCACCACTCCATCATCAGAAATATCCATAGCCGATGTGGGCCACATCTCTTCCTGATCAGTAAAATTTCCTGCCGATTCTGTGGTTGCCGTGATATCCTTAAGGGTTTCAGGATTAGTTGAATCCCAGATATAAGCCATACCGAAATCAGGGTCGGTCACTACACCGTAACGGCCGTTATCAGCTACGCCATTGATTTCTCCTAACGTGTTAAAAGAATAAACCTTGCTCTCAGCGTTTGCGCCAAGGCACAGACCGGCTGCAAGAGCCATCGATAGTATCGTTTTTTTCAATGCAGTAAGGTTTTAAAGTGTTAAACAATTTTCCGAATTAAAAAAGAATGCATAATTTATACACATCCGATTCGTGAAATTAGAAAAATTTTTTCATACAATCAAGCAAAATGCCTCATTATATTTCATTTTTTATTTTTTTATCACATTAGTCTAATATTTGTCGTAACCTGAATATATGAGCGGCGCTTCGATATTTATGGTACACTTTTTGTTATAATAAATAAAGGGATCTTATAACCTTATAACCCCATAACCCCATAACCTTATAACTTTAAAAAAATGTCAGAATCAAAAGAAATCCCGGTGCTTCTGCTCACCGGTTATCTCGGAAGCGGTAAGACTACGCTTCTGAACCATATACTCACCAACAAGAAAGGAATACGTTTTGCAGTAATTGTAAATGATATAGGCGAAGTGAACATTGATGCCGACCTTATCCAGAAGGGAGGGATTGTAGGCCAGGACGACTCCGGCGACCTTGTGGCTCTCCAGAACGGTTGCATCTGTTGCACACTTAAGATGGATCTCATAAAGCAGATTGACGATCTTCTCGCCACAGGGATGTTCGATTACATCGTGATCGAGGCCTCGGGCGTGTGCGAGCCGGCGCCTATAGCCCAGACCATCTGCTCCATGGAACAGATGATTTCTCCGGAGGGAGCCGTGGCAGAGCGTCCGCGCCTTGATGCCATAGTTACTGTAGTTGATGCCCTCCGCCTTAAAAGCGAATTCGGGTGCGGCGGCGACTTGCAGAAAGAGGATATCGACGAGGAGGATATCGAGAACCTTATCATCGAACAGATAGAATTCTGCAATATCATCCTTCTCAATAAGGTTTCGGAAGTCACTCCCGATGAGGCGGCGCATATCAAGAGTGTGATCCGCGCTCTGCAACCCAAGGCTCGCATCATTGAATGCGACTATTGCAATGTTCCGCTCGATGATATAATCGACACTCATTCCTTCGATTTTGAAGATGTGGCTACCTCTGCCACATGGGTTCAGAAAATAGAAGGCCCTGCCGAGGAACAATTGGAAGCAGAGCATCATCATGAACATCATCACGAACATGAAGAGCATGACCATGATCATGAGCATCATCACCACGATCATGAACCGGCCCATGGAGAACCGGGGCATCATTGTGACGAACATTGCCATCACCATCATCATCAAGGAGAGGGGGAAGCAGAGGAGTATGGCATCGGGACGTATGTATATTTCCGCCGCCGTCCCTTCGACTTCCACAAGTTTGACCGCTTCGTCAACCTTCACTGGCCGAAGAACATTATCCGCAGCAAGGGTGTGATCTATTTCAGCCACAACCGCGATATGTCGCTCCTCTTCGAGACTGCAGGAACACAGGTCAATCTCAAGGAGGCCGGCTACTGGTATGCCACCGCGCCACAGGAGGAACTGGAGATAATGATGATGCGCGACCCAGCCTTGCGACGCGACTGGGACGAGGAATATGGCGACCGCATGATCAAGCTCGTGTTCATTGGCCGCGACCTCGACCGCGAGAAGCTCGCTCAAGAACTCGATGCCTGTTTGGCTTAAATAGTAATTTATTGATGTTTTAAACGGAATAAAGCAACGAAGTTTCCTCTTGAGGGTGACACTTTTGCTCAAAAGTGTCACCCTCAAGAGGAAACTTTTATTAAAAACCTTCCTCCTTAAGGGGATTTTTATTATATTTGTCTCCAAAATGGGAATAATATGATAGACCTGAACTTAATTGCATATATGGAGGAGGAACTGCGTCACACCCCACAGCAATTCCGCCGTTATATGTATGATAAAATCTTATGGAACGACCGCATGATTGGAATCGTGGGGCCAAGAGGTGTGGGAAAATCCACAATGGTGAAGCAATATATCCTCTCTTCGCCCGACAGGAAGGAGTTTCTTTACGTGTCAGCCGACCATACCTATTTCTCATTCCATTCGCTAACCTTCCTGGCAGATGAATGGTCAAAAGAGGGAGGGAAAACCTTGGTGATAGATGAAATTCATAAATATCCGGAATGGTCTCGTGAACTCAAACAGATATATGACACCCATCCTGGCCTTAAGGTTATTTTTACGGGAAGCTCCATTCTCGATATTCATAAAGGGGCGGCCGATCTGAGTCGCCGGGCGCTGATATTCATGATGCAGGGACTCTCTTTCAGGGAATATCTGATGCTCGACAAGAATATCGAGCTGCCTGCATATCCATTAGAGGAGATTCTGAATAATAAGGTGGAAATCCCTGTTGACTTTCATCCCCTCCCCTTATTCCGGGAATACCTTAAGAAAGGTTACTACCCATTCTCCTCCCAGCCCGGATATGAGATACGACTTCAGCAGGTGGTTAATCAGACCATAGAAGGCGATATTCCACAGTATGCCGGAATGAACGTGGCTACCGGAAGGAAACTCAAGCAACTTCTTGTAATTTTAAGTAAAGCGGCTCCTTATAAACCCAATATGGCAAATCTCTGCACCGAACTTAAGGTCAGCAAAAACGATCTGCCTAATTATCTCGCCTACCTTGAAACGGCCGGTATGATTGGCCAATTGCGCGACGACACAGGAGGATTAAGGGGATTGGGGAAAGTCGAGAAAGTGTTCATCGACAATCCTAACCTTATGTACGCATTAGGAAACAGCGGAACCAATGTCGGGAGTTTGCGCGAAACGTTCTTCTACAATCAGATGAGGGTAAATAACGATGTAACATCCTCAAAAATCACAGACTTCCGCATAGGAGATAACATATTTGAAGTGGGAGGAGCCGGCAAAGGCAAAAAGCAATTGGAAGGTTTGGAAAATGATTTTGTTGTAAGGGACGATATTGAATATGGCCACGCCAACTTCATCCCCCTCTGGCATTTCGGATTGAATTACTAACGCTGATATTTTTACCAGGGGAACAAGAGAAACAGGAAAAGCAATCCTAATATGCAGTATATTAAAAGAATTGGAAGACACGCAGGATGATTTTTTGATAAAATCTTAAACTTTTCTCCCTTTCCCGATGTTATAATATCAGAAAAGTAAATTTGTTTCATGATGTTAGGTTAGTTTGAAAGTATTATGGAAAACACGCGAATGCGGCGAGTCGTGACGACCCGCCGCATTCGCGTTAAATGATGTCTAACCTCATTTATTCCTCTTCCTTTTTACAAAAAACCATTATTTATTCCTCTTCCTTTTTACAAAATACTATCATTTATTCCTCTTCCTTTTCACATATATCACCTTTAAACTATTGATTATTCAAGAAATAATTACTAATTTTGCTCCACACTCAAAATCACAGCGTATGCCCTATTTTAAACGCAGAATTGACCAATATCTTTCGGAATGGAAAAATAGCAGGAATCGTAAACCTCTACTGGTTCGCGGAGCAAGACAAATCGGGAAATCTTGCTCTATCCGTAATTTTGCCAAAAGCTTCAAATATTTCGTAGAAATCAATTTTGAGAAACGGAAAGATCTTATAAATCTATTCGAAAATGAATTCGATGTAACAATAATTTGTCAACGCCTAAGCATCTTATACTCCATACCTATAATACCAGGAGAAACCCTCCTATTTCTTGATGAAATCCAAGCATCCGAAGCTGCCATAAAGTCATTATGGTTCTTTAAAGAAAATCTCCCGAATCTTCACGTAATAGCAGCAGGCTCCCTCTTGGAATTCGCATTAAAAACCATTTCTTCTTACGGCGTAGGGCGTGTAAGCTCCATGTTTATGTATCCTATGTCCTTCGAGGAATTTCTTTGGGCAGCAGGAAAAGAGAGCTGGGTGGCGGCTATAGAATCGGCGTCCTCCGAGAATCCTCTTTTCGATCCATTATACAAGGACATTACAAGCAGTTACAGAACGTTTCTTCTCACAGGTGGCATGCCCGCCAGTGTAACGGCCTGGATAGAAACAAAAGACTTCCGGGAGTGCATAAATGAATTGGCAGACATTCAGCAGACATATTATGATGATTTCACAAAATACAGTGAAAAGATTTCACCCCAGCTTTTGAGAAATACTCTTCAAAGTGTAGTGGCTCAGTCGGGAGGGAAGTTTGTTTATAGCAAGGTCTCTGGAGGTTATAGAGGTGAAGAGGTAAAGGATGCTTTAGAACGTCTCACAGATGCCGGGATAATTAAACCTGTCAAAATGTCATCATCTAACGGGTTGCCTTTAGGATCAGAGGTAAATGAAAAATTTACTCGATATATATATCTTGACACAGGTTTGATGCTCCGAATCCTTGATTTGGATTTCGGAGGGACGCAACCTATCACTGAACTTATTTTAGCCGGATCGGAAGAGGAATTAGTGAATAAAGGGAAAATGGCTGAAATTTCTGCGGGTTGGGAGTTAGTGAAGTCGGCTGACGTAAGACATCGGCATGAGCTTTACTATTGGGAAAATCTTACTAAAGGCACCACATCCGAAGTAGATTATGTAATGGCAAAGAATATGCAGATCCTCCCTATTGAAGTGAAAGCAGGCACAAGCGGAAAAATGAAAAGTCTCCGTTTTTTTATGGAGAAAAAGGATCTGACCTTGGGAGTACGGACATCCCTTGAAAACTTCAGTATGCTTACCATCAAAAGTGACACCATTGAACGTCACATAGAGATAATCCCGATATATGCCATCGGAAGATTGACGAGAAAGGATGCACTATAAGACCTTTTATCCCTTTCCCGCTGTTATTATATCAGAGCTGTTATTATATCAGAAAAGTAAATTTGTTTCATAATCGAAGTCTTTTAAACTTATTAATTTTGTAAATAAGTTTAAATAACTTAGCAGGTTAGTTTGAAAGTATTATGGAAAACACGCGAATGCGGCGAGTCGTGACGACCCGCCGCATTC
>CAMWXH010000016.1 GCA_947178165.1 uncultured Porphyromonadaceae bacterium
ATATTAAATACATTTAGCAGTTATTTTATTTATTTATGCTGTAAAATCTTAGTCTATATTATTTTTTTGATTATATCTGCATTTAATTAATGAAAATTTGTAATAACTAAACATAATTTTATGAAACGATTATTTTTTATTTTATGTAGTGTGCTGTTTATGACTTTCGCATTTAATGCTGAAAAGATTCAGCGATTTATTGTTAATCATTCTTTAGATAGCTTTAGCGTACAAAGTCAGGATAGTGTTGTAAAAGTGATTTGTCATCTTCTATACTCAGCTTCTCCTCCTTATGAACCTTCAATTCCGATATTTGGTTACACTGTTTCAGTGCCAAAAGGGATGAAAACTATAGGCTATAGGATTCAGGTGCCAGATACAATTTTAGTATGTAAAGACAAGTATCTTGCCAAGAATCCAGCTCCTGTTTGTTATGGAGATTCCACAATAGACAGGACTACAAAAGCACTAAATAATTTGGGTGAGCCATGCATGGATCTAAAGGGGATTTTCCCTGCAGAAAAAGTTAGCTGTGATGATGTGGGTTATCTAATTTATCCATTTGAGTATGATTCGAAAAGAAGAGAGTTGTATTTTACTCCTACTGTAATTATTGATCGTATCCTAATTTCAGAGAATGAGACAGTAATACCGTCTAAAATGGAAAGTTCAGACGTAGGGCTTGACGAGTTAGTTAGTTTGATTATTTATCAAGGAAATAGAGATATAGAACTTAAAAGTTTTAAACTTGATAAAGATTATAATTTTATTGAAGATGCTTCCATAGAGGATCCTATTGACTATATAATCATAACTAATGATTGGGATAAGGAATACTTTAAAAGTTTATTGGAGTGGAAAACTCAAAAGGGACTCAGATGTAGAATTAAGACAGTTGAGGAAATAGATAAAGAGTATGCAAAAAATGGCGCAACCTCTTACGAAAGAATAAAAGCATATATCTATGATATGTATAAAAATCATGGAGCGTCTTATATTTTGTTAGGTGGTGGAGTCCCCATTATTTAAAGCAAAAATAGAAAAGTCACCTTCAATGCCAAGGAGGGCATGATACCCACAGATTTATATTACGCTTGTTTTGATGAGCAGTTTGATTGGGATGCAAACAAAAATGGTATATTAGGAGAGTTAGATGACAATATCTCAGTTGAGCCGAATATTATTGTAACCCGCCTCCCAATGACTTTGCCGAAAGATATTGGAAGTATTGTCAGGAAAATAGTAGATTACGAAAAGAGTGGCAATATTAAGAAAAACATTTATTGATGTTCAATCTCATGGTGAATTCGATAGATGGTTATTTGGTGAGAAAGATGAATATACATCTGCAGATGCAGAGGGTAATTTAAATCCTAATTATTCAATTATTACTACAAATGTTATGAATAATGTCAATGTTGCGGTACATGCATCAACTGAAGAAAAAAGCGTTAGAATCGATACAAGCAGATTGGATAAAGGTTTTTATGTCTTGAGTTTATATATTGACGGCTTTATAAATGATTCTAAAAGATTTTTGGTGGAATGATGTAGAAGCGGTGATGAGGAGGAATCCAAGTTAAGTTTAAATATCTTGAAAGACAGGAATTTAGAAGTTCCTGTCTTTCAAGATATTTAAATATTTACTTTTTGAATTTCTTCAACAATATAATCACTCAATTTGCGTGACTTTGAGTCAAAAGAAGCTCCGATTAGGAATATTTTTTTGTTACTAAAACGGAAGGGAAGCCAGTATTCTTTATCCTTGATTTGATTTAAAGCATCCTTTGCATCGGAATTGATCTTAAATTCAAAGATGTAGAGGAAATCGGATGTTTCCACAATAAGGTCAATTCTACCATCGGAAGTACGACGTTCTACGGTTGCATATTCACCAAGAAGTGTAAAAATAAGGTAAACTGCATCCTGAAAACGAGCTTCCGGGGAGCCTTTCTCCGAATATCCCATCCCTGCAAGCAGAGAATTAAACCGTTGCATAAAACTCTCCGGCTTACCTTCCCTGATTTCCCTGCCGAAATTTTGGATGGAAAGGTTATGGGAAGAGGAATCCTCTTTCAGATAGCTCCTTAACAAAAATTTTAAGAAACTGTTTTTTACCTCGATGTTAGGATAATCCAAAATATATTCATCATACAACGCATTATATCCTTTTATGGTAAGATATCCTGTCTGGTAGAAGATCGGTACAGGATTCCTGCTTAAAATTCCTGCGGAAGCGAGTTCCTCCGCATCAAATTGGATAGGCGCCAGGTCCTTGATCATCCATCCTTCTTTTTTTAGAAGAGAAACGAGAAATTCCGGGGTGCCACTCTCAAACCAGAAGTTGCCAAATTTTCTTTTGGCAAAGAGGTTCATAAGGCTAAAGGGATTGTAAATGTCGGGAGATTCCTCTGAGAAATGGTATCCGTCATATCTTTGCTTAATATCTCTCAAAATATCCAATTCAGGTTTGGAAAGCCGTTCTGCAATTTCTGCTATGCCAAGTTTGAGATACTTTTCTATTTCGCTTTCCGTTATGCCGCATATGGCAGAATATTTTTCTTCAAAAGATATGTCTCTGAGATTATTGAGGTCTGAGAAGATGGATACTTTACTGAAACGCGCTACGCCGGTAAGCATTGCAAATTTTATATAGCGATCTTGTGTCTTTAGATTAGAATAAAACGCTTTTAGGGTGGAGCGATATTGTTCCGTCAATTCCTCATTTCCAATCACGCTAAGCAATGGCTTATCGTATTCATCAACTAATATTACAACTTGCTTTCCAGTCTTTTCATAAGCTTTCTCAATCACCCATGCGAATCGTTCCTCTACGGATCGCTCCTTTTTTTCATCGCCATAAAGCGACTCCCATTTGTCAAGATTTGCGTTCAATTGAGCGATAAGAGAAGCATAAGAATTGTAATATCTGTTATTGAGGTCAAGATATAGGATAGGGTATTTATCCCACTCAGTCTCAGTCTCCGCTATATCTAATCCTTCAAATAGCTCCTTCTCTCCATTAAAGAAAGCTTCAAGGGTGGAAAGTAATAGGCTCTTGCCAAACCGTCTGGGCCGTGATAGAAAATAGAACTGTCCCCTTAGCAGATGGGGTATGTAGCCCGTCTTATCCACATAGATGTAGCCGTCCTCACGTATTTTGCGGAATGTCTGGATTCCTACCGGATATTTCAATTCTTTGGGACACTCTTTCATATTGGCAAAGATAATAACTTTTTATTACTCATCAAAAGAAAACTTAACAATATTGAAAAATGCTCCAAATTGATATTAGTGAACCTAATTTAATTATGTTCGTTTAAAAATTAAAGGAATTACCCAGGACGAAATATAAAAGATTATGAATATCATAGAAGCAATGAAGGAGCGTCGCTCCGTAAGGAGTTTTGACGGGAAAGGATTGACAGAGGAGCAGAAAAGGGAGCTGAGGAATGCCGTTGAAGAGGCATACGATCCTTTTGAAGGGAAAGTGACCATACGGTTAAAGAAATTTGATTTGAAGGGTGGATATAAACCGAGCACATACGGAATGATAAATGGTGCGGAAGATTTCTTTATGATCAGCATGGGTGATGATGAGGCTTCCCAGCTTTCTGTCGGTTTCCGTTTTGAGCAGGTAGTGCTTAAGGCCTGGGAAATGGGTTTGGGCACATGCTGGATTGCAGGCACTTTCAAAGGCTCCGATTTCGAGAAAGGGGAGAAATGGCCTGATGGTGAGGAGTTGAAGGTGGTTTGCCCTGTCGGGGTAGCAAAAAAGCCATCTATGATGGAGAAATTCGCTCGATTCTCGCTCGGAAGCAAGAATAGGAAACCTTTCAATGACCTTTTCTTTTATGAAAACTTCAATCAATCGGTTCCTGAAGATAATAAGTTTTACGAGGCATTGGAGATGTTGAGAATATCACCATCCTCAACCAATTCACAACCTTGGCGCGCATTGGTTATCGGAGATAGGGTGCATTTCTACTATAAGCCGAAAAGCAAAATTTCGGCTCTTGACACAGCGATAGGGATGTGCCAATTTTATGAAACCGAGAAATTCAAGGGAGTAGAGGGGAAATTCCATAAAGTGAATGATGCTCCCGTTCCTCCTGAAGATTGGAAATATCTCTATTCGTATAGCTCATAAAATAAAAATAATGGCAAATATCTTACTTTGGATTGGAATTATAATACTTGTGGCTGGCTGGCTTGCATTTGGTTGGCAGGCCTCGAAAAGGATGGCCATGAAAGAGGAGTTGGAAAGGTTTCCTGAAAAAAGGAGGCTCATGGCTCTTCGCAGGAACTATTGTCGTCTTACAATGCTTATAGGCATCGTTTTGATAATTCTTTCTTTGGTGGTATAGGAAAAGAGAAATCGTTTTGCGATTGAAGGAGTAGAAGTGAATAAAACCGTGGTTCCCTTTATAAAGGGAACCACGGTTTTATTCATATTATAATGAGTAACCGCTTCGCGTTAAAATAGTGGGAAACAATATTAATCAATTTTCCAGAAAGCGAAAGTGAAACTTTACTTTCCTAATGCAATTTTCTTGTATTCCACCGGAGTGATCTTTATGAATTGCGGGAGGAACTCTTCCCAGTTTTCAAGGATGTGCTTGCCAAGTTTAGAACCGGTGTGTTTCACGTGACGTTCTATGATGTCGCGGAGTTCAGAGATTTCATCATCCTCTTTCAGAAGAGTCAGCTCTACAAGATCCATATTAACATAGTAATCCACGTTGCCTGTTGGATTCCATATATAGGCTATTCCTCCGCTCATTCCGGCGGCAAAGTTGCGGCCAATCTTTCCAAGCACCACGACGCGGCCACCGGTCATATATTCACAAGCATGGTCGCCGGCACCCTCTACTACAGCTGTGGCACCACTGTTACGAACTCCAAAACGTTCGCCGACACGGCCATTTACGAATAGTTCGCCCGATGTGGCTCCATAAAGCAGGGTATTGCCGGCAATGGTGTTACGGTGAGCATCGAAATCAGCATCCCGGTCTGGCACAACAATCACGCGCCCTCCTGACAGGCCTTTGCCAAGATAGTCATTTGCGTCGCCGATTAGTTTCAAAGTCACACCCTTGCAAAGGAAGGCGGCAAAACTCTGACCCGCCGAACCGGTGAAGGAGAGTTTCACAGAATCTTCCGGAAGTCCTTCGCTTCCAAAACGCTTGGTGATATATCCGCTTAACATAGAGCCAACACTGCGGTCGGTATTGACAATCGGCATTCCGAGCGCAATCGGCTGACGGGCATCAATCGCCTGCGAAATCAATTGGAGAAGCGCACCATCTTTAACACCGTCAAGTTTATGATCCTGGTCGCTGGTGAAATGCAACGAAGCTTCCTCAGGAGTAGCCGGCATATAGAACAACCGTGAGAAGTCAAGTTTAGAGGCTTTCGATTCTACCGGCTGCGGTTTCATCCTGAGGAGGTCGGCACGCCCTACAATCTCGTTAATGGAGCGATATCCCATCTCGGCAAGACGTTCGCGGATGGACCGGGCCATAAACCGGAAGTAATTTATTAGATATTCATATTTGCCGATGAATTTCTTGCGAAGTTCAGGATTCTGGGTTGCAACTCCCTTAGGGCACTTATTGGTGTGGCACACGCGAGCCATGCAGCATCCGAGCACAACGAGAGCGGCTGTGCCGAAGCCATATTCTTCCGCTCCGAGAAGAGTGTTTACAATGATATCGTGAGGCGATTTTATCTGGCCGTCAACCTGCATTATCACCTTTCCGCGAAGGTTGTTGAGAACGAGTGTCTGCTGAATCTCAGCCAGACCAATCTCAACAGGCACGCCGGCATGTTTCATGGAACTTGCTGGAGCCGCACCGGTGCCGCCGTCGCATCCGCTTATGAGAATCTTGTCGGCCTTGGCCTTCGCCACACCTGCGGCGATTGTTCCCACACCACTCTCAGCCACTAACTTGACACTGATCTTTGCCTCCGGATTAAGATTCTTGAGGTCGAAGATAAGCTGAGCGAGGTCTTCAATAGAATATATGTCGTGATGAGGTGGAGGGGAGATAAGCGTGATTCCGGGGAGTGAGCGACGGGTCTTGGCTATAACTTCATCAACCTTGAATCCCGGCAGCTGGCCTCCCTCACCCGGTTTTGCTCCCTGCGCCACCTTGATCTGAATCTCATCGGCATTGACAAGATATTCAGCGTCAACTCCAAAACGACCGGATGCAACCTGCTTAACTGAGCTTCTTGCCCACGTTCCGTCCGGACGAACGGCATTACGGGCCGGATCTTCTCCTCCTTCTCCGGTGTTGCTCATGCCCCCAATCTTATTCATGGCGATGGCCAAAGCTTCATGCGCTTCGATGCTGATTGCTCCGAACGACATAGCCTCCGTGCAGAAACGGCGCATGATGTTCTCCTCGCTCTCAACTTCAGAAATGTCGATAGGCTCACGGTCGCTCTCCACCGTCATAAGGTCGCGTAGGAAAAGAGGTTCAGGCTTATCTTCAACAAGAGAGACATATTCCTTGAATTTATCGTAGTCACCCTTCATTGTTGACTGCTGGAGTGCCTTGACAACATCCGGATTCCAGGCGTGCCGCTCTCCCGATTTGCGGAAAGCATAATTGCCGAAATCGGTCAGCGCAGGCTCTTCCTGCATATCGGCGAATGCACGGAAATGATTACGCAGAGCATCTGCCGTAACATCTTCTATATCTATGCCCTCAACAGATGACACACCGCCACCCATATAACGGCTCAGAAGACGGGAGCTCACACCTAAAGCTTCGAAGAGCGCACACCCGCGGTAACTGCGGATGGTGGATATTCCCATCTTTGAAAGTATCTTAAGGATCCCCTTGTTCACAGCCTTGATGTAATGTTTCTCAGCCGCTTCAAAGTCGAGTTGAAGCTCTTTCTTTTCCACAAGGTCTTTCAAGATTGCGAAAACCATATATGGGTTCACTGCTGAGGCTCCGTAACCCATAAGAAGGGCAACATGCATAACTTCGCACACTTCGGCACTCTCAACGATAATTGCAATCTGCGAGCGTTTCTTTCGGCTCACGAGATGATGATGAACAGCCGAAAGGGCCAACAAAGAGGGGATCGGAGCATACCGGGCATTGACATTGCGGTCGGAAATGACCATATAGTTATAACCGTTATCCACAGCATTCTCCGCTTCAACGCATAGGTGATCAATAGCGCTTTCCATTGCTTTCACGCCTCCTTCGGCCTCAAAAACCATAGGAATAGTGATAGTGTTGAACCCTTTATATTGCAGGTGTCGGAGAATGTCGAGTTCGCTGTCACTCACTATTGGAGAGGGCATCATCACCACATTGCACAATTCGGCCGAAGGTTTCAGAATGTTTTTCCTTACTGCTCCTACATAACTGGTGAGCGACATCACGAGCTCTTCGCGGATAGGATCGATCGGCGGGTTGGTCACTTGCGCGAACTGCTGACGAAAATAGTTGAAGAAACGCTGTGGGATATCAGAAAGCACGGCAGGGGGAGCATCGTTACCCATTGAAGCAGTAGGTTCGGCTGAACTTGTGGCCATAGGCTTGATTATCCGCTCAATATCCTCCTTATTGTAGCCGAAGGCTATCATCTGGCGTTCACGGTCGGGAACCTCATGAGTAACTTTCCTGCCGCTTTTCAGATTGCTGAGCACTATACGGTTTTCGTTGATCCATTCACTGTAGGGATGCTCCGAAGCCAAGGCTTTCTTTATGTCGCGGTCGATAAGGATTTTCCCCTCTTCTGTATCAACCATTATGATTTTACCGGGTTTAAGGCGTGCCTTATGTTCCACATTTGCAGGATCGATGTCGAGCACTCCCGTTTCAGAAGCAATAATCATTTCGCCAGTCTTGGTGACGGTCATTCGTGCAGGACGTAGGCCATTGCGGTCGAGCATTCCTCCTGCATACCGTCCGTCGGAGAAAATTATGGCAGCCGGTCCGTCCCATGGTGCCATAAAGATGGAATGATATTCATAAAAGGCAAGAAGCTTGCGCGATATGGGGTTCTGCTCATTGCAGCTCTCAGGCACCAGCATTGCCAAAGCGTGGGGCAATGACATTCCTGACCGCACGAAAAATTCAAGAGCATTGTCAAAAGAAGCCGAATCGCTCATGCCGGGCTGAATCACGTGGCCTATATTTTTCATCTCCCCGAGGCTATCAGGCTCGATGATCGCTTCACGGCTCGACATCCAGAATCTGTTGCCACGGATAGTATTGATCTCACCGTTATGGCCTATGAGCCGGAAAGGCTGTGCCAATCGCCACGTAGGGAAGGTGTTGGTGGAGAAACGTGAATGCACCAAAGCTATTGCGCTGGTGAAATAGGGACTTTGCAGGTCTTTGAAATATTGTCTGAGCTGAGTGGAGGAGAGCATACCCTTATAGATGAGGGTGCGGGTTGAGAGCGAGACGATATAGCAACTCTCCTTATCCTTTATCTCCTCCGATTCGAGAACAGCCTCTTCAATCCTCTTGCGAATCACGTATAGAAGATTCTCGAGCCGTTCACGGTTATCGCAACCCACAATGAAAAGCTGTCGGATCAGAGGCTCTGTCACTAACGCATCGTGGCCTAAGACAGAAGAATCAACGGGAACATCACGGGTATGCATCAGGAAGAGTCCTTGCGCTTTAATTTCCTTGTCAATTATCTCTTCGAATATTTTCCTGTCAGCCTCATCCTTGGGCAGAAATACCATTCCCACTCCGTAACGTCCTTTCTCAGGGACAGGTATGCCATTTAGGAGGATATATTCATGGGGAATCTGAACCATGATTCCGGCTCCGTCGCCTGTCTTGTCGTCGGCACCTTCAGCACCGCGGTGTGCCATGTGTTCAAGCACCGACAGACCTTGATCCACAATGTAATGATGTTTGCTACCGTCGATTTTTACCACTAATCCCACGCCGCAACCGTCGTGTTCGTAGCTTGGAGAATAGAGGCCATTAGCCTCGGCTCTCTTTACTTTCTGATTTTTTATCATTGACCTGTAAAAACTTACGACCGGATATTGTTTCCTGATAGTTTTAATAGGGAAATATGAGCTGAAAACACGTTTTAGCCGACATGCAATTGGATTTTTCCGGTCAAGAATTATCTTTTGCTTGCAAAATTACTAAAAATATCGGTAAAAAGCAACAAAATGAAAATTAAAGCAGAAAAAGCAATCGCAAAGCGATTGCTTTTTCTTTAACCGCTTAGCGGCAGTGACTATTTCATGAATTTTACGCTCTTCTCTGCAACGCCTTTGGAGGAATGGGCCTTTAGGCGTGCAATGCAGAAACCGTTGATTTCGGGAACGGTTAATGAATGAACATAACCATCGGCCTCAAGTGCAGAGACGGAGCCTATGATGCGGCCGTCGGGTGCTATATATTCAAGCATTACCTTATCGTATCCGGCCGGGATTCTGTAATTGAGTGTTCCCGCCACATATTCAAGACTTATGTTTGTATCAAGCTCCACACTCTTTATTCCTGTGTCGATATCGCCAAGTGTGATCTTCATCTTAGCCGAAGAGGGGAGGATGGCCTTTACATAAAGTTCATTGTTGTCTGCGTGGCAATAAGCGTGTCCGGGATGTGCATCCACTTCTGCAGGATTGTTTTTCATTACTACTTCATTATCCACTGAGCGAGTGGAGAAAAGTGCAATGTTTTCAGGCGTTTCAATACTCAGTTTAGGCTCCTCTTCTCCTGCATAGCCAAACAGGCGGAGGCGAATGGTGCGCGTTTCCGGCATGAAGTGAGTTGACGCTCCGGTTTCCGGCTCCATGCTTACAGCATAATTCCCATCCCCATCTGCTTCGCCGCGGAAATGAATCAAGGTGTATTCATTGTTTGCGAGCGACAAGGCAGAAGTGCGGTCATCTTCATACAGAAGTCCTTCATATATGCCTTCAACCGAAGTGTCCACGCTATGGATAAGGGTGATGTCGTCGTAGCTTATTTCAGAAGTGGAACCGAAATTCTCTTTTTTGGTGAACATAGGAATGAAACTGCCTCGGCGCATAAAATAGGGGAGACAATTCAAGGGAGCGGAATAGTTCACTGATTCTCCTCCAAGATATACTTTTGAGAGGTCGTTCAGGTCAATCCATTCACCCTCGGGGAAAGTGATCTTTCTTGAGGTGGAAGATGACAGCACCGGAGCCACGTAAATATCCTTGCCCCATAGGTAGGCATCATTAACATCAGCAAGCTGGCGAGGGTCGGAATCGAAGGCGCACGCGGGCCGAGCCATAGGCCATCCCTTAGTGGTATTGAGATATGAGAGGGTATAGGTGTAGGGGAGCATCCGGTAGCGGAGATTGATAAATTTCTTTACATCAGGCAATACGGATGAGTATTCTCGGTTGGTAGGTTCGGGACGATCCTGGGAGTGAGTGCGCATCATTGGTGAGAAAACGGCAAACTCAACCCAACGGAGATAAAGTTCAGGCATAGGGCCATTGATGGAGGTGAAGCCGCCCACGTCGCTGCCTAAATAGGAAACGCCCGACATCGACATATTGATAAGTGCCGGGACTTGTGCAGCCAAGCCGCGCCAGTCGCGGAGAATGTCGCCGGTCCATGGGAAGGTGGAGAAACGTTGCATTCCCGATGTGCCCGAGCGTGGCATAATGAAGGGACGCATCTCCGGAAATTCTTCACGCAGGCCATTGTAAAGACGCTCCACCCAAAGCTGGCCGAATTCATTGTGAACCTGACTCACGGAGCCTCCGAGATGATGCGAATCGGCATCGTGACGTTCCGGTTCCCCAAGGTCGAGCCACCAACCGGCCATCCCCTCACGGGTGCGGTCGCGATAGAAGGTCCACATCCAGTCGAGGGCTTCGGGATTGGTTGCATCAATCAGTCCGACACGTGGAGATTTGAGCCAGCCCATGTCGTTCACGTCAGGATCGCAGAAATATCCCTTGCTAAGCATATAATCATAGTTGGAGCATCTTGAGGTGAAGAAAGGCTCTGTAATCACAATGGTGTTGATTCCCTGTTCCTTCCAGTCGCTCATCATTTTCTGCGGATTAGGGAACTTCGGGGTGTACCAATTAAGATTTCCCATTCCTGATTCATCCTCTCCCTCCCATCCGAGGTCGAACACAATGCCGTCGAGGGGAAGGCCGGCACCCTTTATGTCATTAATATATCCCTGCGCTTCCGATTCCGACCAGTAGCTGTATCGCGAGGTTATATACCCTAACGCCCAGTAGGGAGGAAGGTCCTGCCGCCCTGTGAGATAGGTATAGTTGGCAATCACATCGTCAAGATTTTCTCCACCCACATAGTAATAGCTTATAGGGTTTTGCGCGCCCGAGCGATAGCTGAGGCCATTTGATGAAGGGCTCATCACTGCACCGCGCCAATGGTCATCGAAAAGTACCCCGTATCCGCTTGTGGAAACCACAAAGGGGATAGTGATGCAGTGGGGATAGCTATATTGGCCTTGCCCCCAGCCTCCGGTCTGCGTATTATCAAGACGCAGGGTTGAATTTATGATGTTACCGCTCACACCGTTATAGCCGGCACCGAAAAAGGCAGTGTCACCCATTGGATTGAAGGAGACAGTGTGGGTATTGCCATTATTGCGGAGACAGTCTGCCTCTGAAAGCTTCTCGTTCCCCTCTTTGTCGAGGAAGGTAATCAACCCGGAGTTTCGGTCAACGCTAATCTTGTCTCCGTCAATAATAGAAATCAGGAGGGGAGCATCTTCATTGTCTTCAACAGTATAAGAGGTGAAAGGGATCACCGACACCGTGATAGAACGCCGTTCCTCTCCTGTGTCACCTTTAGGAAGCGTGAACACTTTTACAATTTCCTCCGCGTATGGGGTGATGTATAGGTTGGCATTCTCACAGGTTACAGTAACTGTTGTGCCATCATTTTCCCAGCTTTCGATTTTCCCTATGCCGGAAGATGGTATGGGATCGTCACCGCCTCCGCCACCTCCGATTGTATAGGTGCTGTCGAATTTATAGGTCGCGCCATTTACGAAAGGAGTCTCTCCTCCCTCCATAGTGTTGCTGTTTATCCCTCTCATTCTGTTGGAGCCCGGGTAATCGGAAATGATTATCAAATCCGGATGCTTGTCAGCCGGAGATTCCCATCTGTAGAGATTTTTCGAAGGATCCACCAGCACCATCTCGTCGCCAGGCCATTCCCCTTTTAATGTGCAGTTCGGGCCTTTATCAACCCAAGCCCATACAGAAGGGGTGCCCCATGAATCAGGTTTCTCAAAATAACAGTAATCGGCGTATGCCTTTATTCCTCCGATTCCGGAGGTGAGTAAGAATGAGGAGGCCAATAAGAGCGCCTTCCCGGAAATTGAAAGATTTAAGATTTTCATTATGGTGTTTAGATAAGCCATTTCGCCCATCAAAGCTATGGGCTATAAGTTATGTTGCCGAGGCAACACAATAAAAGTTTTTTACTTAAGTTTATATGGTAAATCACGCAAAGTTACTAAAATAAGCCGGATTGTGCCAAAAAAGAGAAATTTTTTCTCCTTAATAGATGTTAAAGCCCTTTGTGAGAGCCTTTCCATATTGTATTTATTTTTAAGAGCTTTAGTCGCTATCTTTATTTATATTAATTAGTTAAACAGTGTTAATGTCGAAATTTTATGGTCAAAAAACTTGCATTTCGACTTTTTATGTATTAATTTTGCATCCGAAAAGATAGCCCAAAGCGAAAACTTACAAGATTATTATTATAAAAAACACACGATTTCCAGATTAAATCATTAATTTCTTTTATTGAAAATTCAGATTGCATTATTAACCCAAATTAGTTTTAAATTAATCTTTCAATCGGGAAATCCTGACTCAGCTTTTTAGTTCAATAGGCATATCAGACCAAATATCAAGACCAAATTTTATTAAGATCAATTTATTGAAAAATTAAAATCACCAGCTGATTTCAGATAGAAAAAAGCTAATCATGTAAACTAACACCAAATTTGATATGACTAACTATAAGAAGTTTCTTTGGTCGTTTGCCTTTCTTCCTCTTCTTGCATCTTGTTCAGCCGATGAGCCTCTGAGCGGAGGAAATCTTGGAACAGATAACGAGATTAATCCTCAGGAGGGAGTATATATGACAGTAAACATGAGTCTGTCGGGAGATGGCGCCCAGACGCGTTCCTTCACCAATGGTGAAAATAGCAGCAATGATGGAACCGAGGTTGGGTCGGATGCCGAAAACAAAGTGAGCTCTGCCCTTATTGTGTTGGCCTCTCCTGTAGAGAATCAGTTTATCGCATATTCCTACGTAAGCTCCAATAGCCTTTCGTCAATGACTGCCGGAAGCGAGAAGATATATAAAGCTAACGCCAAATTCAGCAAGACATCGATCAACAGCTACTATTCAGGCCTCGCTGTCACAGGCGAGAATCCGAGAGCTAATGTGTTCGTCTATTGCAACCCGAGCCAGAAAGTGCTTGACATTTTCAAGAGCGTTGCGCAGGGTAACACAACTTGGACAGATGCCATCTATACGCTTTCCAACCGTGATGACGATACTCTTTGGAATGCCACCAACGGCTTCCTGATGTCGAACGTGAAAGTGGCAACCCGCATCCTTCCTGCCAATATGTCGGAGTGGAACCTTTACACAACAGAGAATCGTCCCTTCGACCTCACGGGTCTCAATTATCCCGGACAGCCTAATGAGGTGGATAACCAGACCAACAGGGGAGCAATCAATGTGAGACGCGTTGCAGCCCGTTTCGACTTCCGCGATGGTTCGCAGATGAACGTGGAGGGTGGCAATGGTGCAAAAGGGATTCCTTTCACCTATAACGTGATCCTCAACGAAGACTCCAAGCCTACCGTGCAGGTCGAGCTCGTAAAGATGGCTCTTGTCAACATGAACAAGTCAACCTACCTTCTCGGACGTGTTTCAGGCAATGGCCTCAATGCAGGTTCAACCCTTCTTGGAGCAGAGAAGCCTTGGTATAGCGATGCCACAGGGACAGTGGTGCAGGGCGGTAACTTTGTGGTTGGGACACTGGCCGACAAAATGAACACACTCTTTGATACGGATTTTGAAAACTACCGTGCCGCCGACCTTTTCCATTTCCCCTTCTTCGGAGAAGATAATGAAGTTGGCGGAATAGCAGAGGGCACCTGGAAGACCCAGCGCACTGCAGATGTTGTCAATAACGCTTCAGATAATTATGAAGGAGGCAACTATCATGTGTGGCGATATGTCACTGAGAATGCAGTTCCCGGCGAGCCGGAGAATCAGACCAATGGCGTTTCAACCGGTGTTGTGTTCAAGGCCAAGCTCAAGGCAACAGAACTCCTGAAAAACAGTTCCGACACTTGGGATCGCGACCTTTATAACGCAATCAATAATGTGGGAGGCCATCTTCACGATGCCAGCACAGATCCGGTGCTTTATTCTTTCGGAGGCAAATTGTTCGTGACATGGCATCATGTTCAGACAGCGGCCCTGAAAGCTGCAGGTTTCGACGCAAAAAAGACTACTCAGAAACTTGACCGTTCGGTTAGCCTTTACATGGCTTGCTTCGGCAACGGAGGAGCCGGAACCGTCACAATAGATGGCAAGACCTGGACAGACTCGCTTCCCGAGGATAAGTCTTCAGCCAACTATGGATGGACCCAATGGGCTAAGGCTAATTTTGCCGACACTCTGGTAGATGACTACCGCAAGAAAGTGACAACTGCCGGTTTCACAATCTATCAGAGCAGCAAGGATGATGCCGATGGATGGGGCTACTACAGCTACTACTATTACTGGAACCGTCATAACGACAATAACCAGAATGGCGTGATGGGCAACATGGAGTTTGCAGTTGTGCGCAACAATGTTTACAAGCTTGCCGTGACTCGCCTCAGCAACCTTGGCCATCCGCGTCTTCCGCAGAACGATCCCGATTCTCCCACACCCGGCACACCTGACGAGAAATCTGATCTCTACATCTCTGTCAGCGTGAAAGTGGTGCCTTGGACTGTAAGGCTCAATAATATTGAGTTCTGACATTCCTAAATAATGATTTTGACCTGACACTAACCTATACATTTACTTTCTATTCACGAAGTTGTTTAAGCAACTTTCCGGGATAGCCGGACTGACTATCCGGTTATCTCACAAAAATGATTAAGAATTAATCCTGCGGGCAATCCCGAGGCTCTTAAAACACACACAAAGTTATGAAGCGTTTTAAAAACAAGAAAAACAGCCTGACATTTCTTTTGATTCTCCTCCTTATGCCTTTCCTCTCTTCTTGCAATGGCATATACGAGGATCTCGAGCCCTGCGAACAGGGAGTGAACGTAAGATTTGTCTATGACTATAATATGGAGTTTGCCAATGCTTTCCATAATCAGGTGGATTGTCTCACACTCCTTGTTTATGATGAGGAAGGGAATCACATAGATACGCTGAATGCCGGACGCTCCGAAACCTCCGACGAGAACTGGAGAATGAAACTCGAACTTCCGGAAGGGCAATATCATTTGATTGCTTACGGCGGCATTGATTGTGATGATGCATCATTCCATTTTGATCCGGAGCCTGCAAAGAAGACTCGTGCAGACCTTAAGGTGAATCTTCGCGGTTCGTTGCTCTCAGCTCCTAAGGGACACGCCTTGCATCACCTCTATTATGGTGAAGCCGAGATTACGGTTCCTAAACCCGGAAACTCATCTTCGATGGTTGAAAAGACCATTTATATGATGAAAGACACTAATGATTTCAGGATTCTCCTTGCTTACGAGGATGGAAGGCCGATAGAGGAGTCGGATTTCGAATTCACCATCACCGACGATAATACGCTCTTCAGCTGGAACAACAGTGTGATTCCTCAGGGCGACGTTACCTATTATCCCTGGACCCGAAGCACAACTTCAGCCGGCACGAATGAAGATGAGGAACCCTCCATTATGGCATACGCCGAGATTTCAACCTCGCGCCTTATCGATGGAAGCGAATCCCGGCTTGAGGTGAAGCGCGCGGCCGATGGCAAAAAGGTGGTCAGCATACCTCTCTCCGAGATGCTCCTGCTCCTTAAAAGCGACAGATACTCATGGATGAAGAATCAGGAGTTCCTTGACCGGCAGAGCGTTTGGAATCTCACTTTCGTTCTTACAGGCGATGACTACTGGAGCGGAACATCAGTGATAATCAACAACTGGGTCGTAAGGCTCAATAATATTGAAGGAAAATGAAATTAACCTCTTTTTTCAGATTGATTGTTCCCGTGGCCATATCCTTTCTTGCGATCGGATTAGGCGGATGCGGTTCTGAGAAAGAGGAACCGATAGCGGGAACAGGAGATGAGAACGTGGAACTTGAACTTAATGTCAGCATTCTCACTCCTCCCGGAACCCGCAGCTTGACAAGGGCTTCCTCGCCCGGTTTCGAACTTCCTGATTATCCAACCGAAACTCTCAATTCATTGCGAGTGATGATTGTGGATAAAGTGTCAAGGGAAGTGATTCACAATAGGGCGGTGATGTTTGAAAACGGCGTTCCGCAGGCCGACGATATGCTTTTCAAAGTAAAGACCTCTTCCAATTATATCCTTTATCTTATAGGGAATTGCCGGTTTGAGGATTACGACTTCGGAATAGATAAGTATCCTGTAGGTTCGAAATATTCTGTGGGTGACCCGCAAAGTATGGAGAACGTGATTCTCAGGGCCGACACCGGAGGGGCACTTTACGATAACACCAAGGATGAGAAAAGGGAAATTCCTCTCCTTGAAAAATTTGAGGTGACAACGGTGAAGCCATCAGGGACTGTGACTCAGCGTCAGCCATTGAATCTCTTCATCACGAGGGCGGCGGCCAAATTCTCCTTCTCAATATCTACTTCCGATGATTTCAAGGGGAATTCGTCAAGAAAATTGACCTCGATAAAGATAAGCGGGATAAGCGACCGCCAATTCCTTTTGCCGGATCAGACCGTTTACGAACCGTTAAAGTCAATGGCAGGAAGCGGTCCATTGGAGGGGAGAGAGATAACGGCTTTCAATATTCCTGCCACATCAAAGACTGCGGAATATGTTTACACTCTTCCCGAACCCCTTGCTCTCCCGACCTCGGGATTGGAATGGAGCCCGGAGATTTATCTTGCCGAGAGCCTCCTTCCTGAAAATGGTTTTCTATGTTCCCTATCCTTTGATAACGGGGAGACGTGGATGAAACCGGTTAAACTGCCGAATCTGCCTTACGGGCTTCCGCGCAACACACACGCCCAGGTGAATATAACCATCGGCAACGATAATGCAATGATGGTGGATGTGAATGTATTGCCATGGAACCGCGAGACAATAGATTTCGATTTTTCCGACCATGTCGGGATGGCGGCAGATGGAGCACTTGCCTTTACTTCGGGAACATACCTCTCTCTTGACAAGTCGAAAGGGAGGCTGGTTATAAAGAATCAGGCCGGAGCAAAAGGGAGTTTCGGAATCTCCTCGCCTTTCGGTGCAAGATGGGATGCTTATCTGATAACACAGAACGGAGAATCAGACGTGATCCGTTTCCGGCTTAATGATGGCACCACAACTACACATCTCTCCGGAACAATCAATGGCACTAAGACTGACTTTATGATTGTCTCCACGGTAGCCCCCGGAAATGTGGCCAATACTGCCAAGCTGCAGGTGATTGTCACAACTCTTGACGGAAGGTCGCTCCCTGTAAATATCCTCCAAGGCGGAGGTTACGGAGCAGGGGTAGAGAACTTGACAATAATACAGAATCCTAAATAAAACCGGCGTGGCCGGTAATATCGCATCTGCAAAAGATGCCAAATTTAATTATCGGCCTGCCAAGGCCTTCAAAAACAGAGATATGAAACGATTGAAAAAATATATATATCCTCTACTAACGGTTTTAGCATTCGCGCCTGCCGCGATGCTCTCAGGATGTAGCGATGATATGGAGTTTCCTGTCGATGCTCCCGATTCTGCTCCGGTTGAGGAAGGCTTTAGCATCGAGATAAAGTGTGCGGAGTCAGCAACCCGCGCCACGGAAGCCGGAGATGATTCGCTTAATGAGAACCTTATCAAGACGGCCGTTGTGTGCCTTTGGCCCAATGGCGGCGACTGGCTTAGCTCTGCCGAACCGATGTATATGGAGACATTCCGCGACATCAACAGTGTCGGCTCGGCAACCCTCCGGATTCCTGTCACTGAGAAAATGGTCTCATCTCTCTTCAATATGGATGAGAGCAAGAGCTGCCAGATTTTTGTAGCGGTGAATGTGGAGCCCGGTAATGCCAAGACAGTTGATGAACTGCGCGCACTTGCAATCTCATCCTCATTTGCCGAGAAGCAGAAACAGGAGTCATTCGTGATGGATGGCGACGGAGTGGCTCAGATGTTCGAATTGAATGGAAAGACCGGTGCTTTCGCTCAGGTGGAAGTTGCCCGTTCGGCTTCAAAGTTTACCCTTCACCTCAATGTGGAGGATGAAGTGAAAGAGACCGTTGATGGGAAAGAGCTTCTCTGGAAACCGAATTATGACAATATGAAGGTTCTGCTCAACAATGGAGTTAAAAACTCTAACTTGGATCCCGATTATGATAATGTAAAGAGCGGTGATTATTTCAACACCCCCTCCTCTTTGGTCTATTCCTTTGCTAAGGATGAATCATCGGCCGATTATCCATTCATTCAGTCGATTCCGTTCTATTCCTATCCTAATAGCTGGGATGAGAAAACCAACGGCAATGAATCATCAGCCATGACGCATCTCACGCTCATCATCCCATGGACCTCCGATGAAGGGCAGTCATATCGCACTTGCTATTATCGTGTGCCGGTGACCGACCTTGCAAAAACGGAGACAGTGCGCAACACATCTTATCATATCCGACTTCGTGTCGGGGTGCTCGGGAGCTTTGTGCCTGATGAGCCGACGGAGGTTGAGAACCTGTCATACGGCGCTGTGAACTGGGGTCGCGAGAATATAGATGTTGATATAAACGAAGTGCGCTATCTTGTGGTTGACCAGAACACCTATGAGGTCAACAATGAGGAGACAATTGATATACAGTTTTATTCTTCACACCCGACGGAAGTTGTAGAAGCCACGATGACCTATTATCGCTTCAACTTCTCCGATCAGGGTACGGGATTTGGCGTGACAGTGACTCAGGATCAGAGCAATCTTTCCAAGAGCAAGACAAAGAATCCGGTGTTTACCACCTCATTCAATAACTCCACAAAGAAACTGACCGTTTCTCATCCATTGAAGATATCGACTCCAAAGGATAAGAATGGAAAAGAGGTTGACCTTACAAATGGAGACAAGAAATACGCGGCAAGCAGCAGAGATAAAACCCAGACAGATGCCAAAATAAAAGCTGTGACCAAAGACATAGCATATTATGAGCGCACCGATGAAGATGAGTATTCAAAGGTTGTGTTTGAGGTTACTGTTCAGCATTCGGATATGAAGGGAACTGCAAACTTTAAAGAAACCGTTACGATTGTGCAATATCCTTCGATGTATATCACTTCGATAACCAATTATGTGAAGCCTGGAGATACAAGCTTCAAGTACACAGGTGGAGACGGAAGTACTTATGTCAATGGTAACTATGGTTCATTTGACTACAGTGAAACAGCAAGTGGTGGAACAGCTGCCGGATGGACAACATCAATAGGACTCTCAACTGGAAATTTTAACTGGAACCCCAACCTTTACCTCATTACCATTACAAGATTACCTTCCGGATTAAATTATCATATTGGCGATCCGCGTGCGGATAAAATTAACAATATGTTGGGAAATGGAGATATGGGCAAGGAGAATAAAACGGCCTGGACCGGGGAAAAGATTGGCACGCTAAATGTAACCGGATTCGCAAAAGCCAAAGCCGAGTATCCTAACAGCAATAAGCGAACTTTGCAATATTACTATCCTACAAAGGAGGATGCGACATCAAAGAATATGATAGCACCGAAGTTCAGGGTTTGCTCAAGTTATGGTGGAACCGGAAAGATTCTGACACGCTCGTTGGCTCGGCGTCGTGCGGCTGCCTATCAGGAGCTTGGGTATGCGGCGGGGAGATGGAGACTCCCGACTTATTCTGAGATAGAGTTTTTGATGAAACTATCGGCTGAGTTGAAGATTCCTCGTCTCTTCGGAAGAAATGATGCAGTGACATGGCATTACTGGTGTGCTAACGGTGCAGCCGTGGTTCCTGGAAAGGCTCAAGCTGACCACAAGATTGAACCTTCTCTTAAAACCAATTATAGCAATGATAACGTTGAGCGTGCCCGTTTCGTGTATGATGAATGGTATTGGGGAGAGGAGACACTCCAACCGTTGGCCAATCCCGGCACAGGCAAACCGAAATATGAGTTTACCTGGGGCGACAGACCCAGATAAAGTTTTTAGAATATTTTAAAAAAGATAAAAGATGAATTTCAAGAGATATTTCACATATATAGGGATTGCGGTGGCTGGCATTCTTTCCGGATGCTCTGACGATATGCCCGACTTCCCCTCGATTGCAGAGGATAACGGCGTGAAAATTGACGGGGAATCTGTGTCGGTGTCTGCTTCGATGGCTGTGCCGTCGCTCGTTTCGGCTACCCGTGCTTTCTCAGATGAGGCAGATCTTGCAAACCTCCATCTTTATCTGGTGGAGTTTGTTGACAACGGGAATCCATTGATCAATACATTCTCCAGGATATATGAAGCCGAAGATGAATCGGCCGATTCCGGAAATGGTGTTATGAATTTTGATGTCACACTCCGCGCCACCGCCTCTCCTCGCATCCTGCATCTCGTGGCTCTTCCGAAAGGGGAGACTCTTACGGCAGACTATGGCGTTGAGGCCACGGTGATTCCCGGCCTGAAAACATCGGGCGGTGTTGAAGCCTACTGGCGTCGCCTCTCATTCCCCGACGGCTACTGTTCCCCCTCCGGCGACGGAGCCTGGAGACCGCTGCCGGGATTGAGAGAGATGCTTACGGGCGTTGGACTTATCAGGAACTTTGCCAAGATCTCGATCACTGACAATGCTGCCGATTTCCAGCTTACCGGGTATGAGATTGTCAATAATCCCAAGCAGGGCACTGTGGCTCCTTGGAATGCTTCAGCCAACACATTTCCTGAATTTGTGGCTCCTGATGGCAATCCTTTAGAATACAAGGATTTGAAATCGGCTTATAAGGGACGTGTGCCGGCAAATGTGGATTATTCAAATAAGCCCGGCTCCTCGCCTCTCACCATCCCTAATGGCGTGAATCCCAAATATATGTATGAGCGCCCTGCTTCCGACCTTAACCATACCTACCTTATACTGAAAGGAATCCGGAAAGGACAGGAGATGTATTATAAGCTCGACATCGGCCAGAACGATGCAACCGGACTTTTCAATTTCTATCCTATCTTAAGGAATTTTGATTTCCATATCACCCTTAATTCCGTGAATGCGGATGGATATAAATCTGTGGCAGAAGCTGTGGAGGGGATAGTGTTCAATAACCTCTCTTTCGACCTGGAGCTTTCCAATCTTCTCAATATGTCGGACGGAAAGGAGATTGTGTTTGTCAATTTCACTACTGCTGTCCTCACTTCTCCCGATGAGCAGACTATTGAGTTCAAGTATCGTTACAAGAACCTCGCGACAAATAAGTATGACAATACCACCGGCCTGAGCCGAATCGGACTTGTGGAAGGTGATGTGATAAAAAAGATTGTTGACAAAGGAACCGGTTCTGATAACTGGCATACGGTTGAGCTTACCATTCATCCGGCCTCGGCTGAAACAAAGACACAGTCGTTCACAATCGTGAAGAAGTCAGGGCTTGGGCGCACGATCAATCTCGTGCTTCACCAGAGATGGGAGTTTGAAAATCTTGTGAACTATAAGGGTTCAATCCACGATTGGTCTCTCTCTACACCCGACAAGGGAGTGGTTGGCCCGGAAGCCTCAGCGCCGTTCACTCTCTTCTTTGATCTGCCCGATAACCTTCCCTCGGCTGTGTTTCCGATGACCTTCGTGATAGAAAGCGACCGTCAGAATGTTGAGAACTTGCCCGGGTCAGGACAGATGGCAGTAAGTTCGGGTGAAACACTGTTCGATAACAGCAAGAACATCCGAATCCAATATAAGAAGGTGGTGACTTGGGCTGACTATAACACACCGGTGTCACAGGGAGGAATGTTGATTGATAACCCTGATGGGACGCAGACCCACCGTGTGAGCTGTCTGTTCAGAACCTTGATGTCAATGAAAGATCTTTATCCTTCTACAACAAAGAAGGTGACAGAGACAACTACCATGGCAATAGATAATGAGAACTACCTTGTTGGTAAGACAGAGTTTAAACGCACGTATAATCCATAAACGTTTTTAGCATAAAATGAAAGATGCCGGCTAACTATGAGGTTGCCGGCATCTTTCATTTTAGTGTCATAACCTTTCGATAGAGTTCTGAGTTTGTGAGTGCTACCGGTTCATCGCTCCCTGTTTCCCTTACGAAAACGGCATCCTGCTCGAGATGCACGGTGTAGATTGCCCGGTCGGAGGTGGTGACGCTATAGTCCTCTTGATTGTAGAGTGCGGTCAGTTTCTTAATTGATGTCCTTATATGCGAAATCATCGACAAACGGGCAGTCGTGAGGTCGGGGGCCTCCTCCGGCTTACCTCCGAACATTTCATAAATAAGGCTATATCTTTTCTGAATCTGCTTGATGCGAGTGTCATATCTCTCCATATCCAGACGGTTTTCAGGCCTTACAAAGTCAAGGCCACGGTTGCCATAGCAAAGCAGGAGGGTATAGAGGGCTCTGTCGCGTCTTGTAAGCCCTTCGGCAGTTGCGTCAATGTCGGGGAAAGAGATTCTTGACTTGTAAGGGTCGATAATCACACGGCTCCTGATATTGCGTCGCACCATGAAGATGTCGAGCAATTGTTTGTAAAAACCGTGAAAATGAAATTGGTTATCACGTTCTTCGGAGGTATTTATGACATAAACATCGGAGCTGAGCATATCGCAGAAGCGGTCGGCAAAATCCTGAACAGTTTTCAGTATGTCATCATCCACCTCGATGCGCAGATAATTGGCGTATGGCTCGTCGCCCACGAAACTGTTGCCTATCTTTATGAGGAGAGAGGGAACGGTGTTCCTAAGTTCTGTAATCTCGCATTTATTGCATAAAATATCCTTGCAGAAACGCCCCGTGGTCATTTCCATAAGGGAATTGTAAATGTAGTCCAGGCCCTCTTTGCTTGTGGAAGGGGAGAGGAAACTGAGGATATGTTTGAAAAGAGCGGGATCAGTATCCCTGTAATGTTCGATAATCTTCGGAATGTAGATGAAATGAAATCCTGCAAGCTGAAGCTCCTTGAAAATTGACCGGTAGTTTTCACGTATGGCCTTGTTGGTTTCCTCATTATGGAAGTTCTCAATATATAGAGCAGTGGATATATCGATATTGAAGCTGGCGCGTGGAATGGAATATACCTCGCCGAAGAAACCGGAGCCGGGGTCGAGCATAATTGCGAGCGTGATCATCAGCAGAGCTTCCGAATGAGCGCAGAAACCGTCGCTTACAGTCATTTCTCGGCAATCGGCAAGCAATTGTGATTTCAGCTCATCTGTCTCCGAATTGCAAATGCAGTTCAATGCCTGCGAAAAAGATATTGAAGAGGCGCTGACTTGAATCTCCTTAGTTATTCCATATTTTTCACATATCTTCTTCCAAAATTCGATTTCACCGGTGTCAACAATCCTATCGGCCTTGATCAGGTCGGAAATAATGCGTGTGGTGGCGATCCTTTCATCTCGTGTCATATAAGTGGAAGTTTTGCGGTGAAATATTCAAATAACTTAGATTGCACAAATTTAACGAAAAAAAGTGAATGAGCATAATCATTTGTTTGATTTGTAATTGTCATCATATTTCATTAGATTTGCAAATGTAAAAAGAATTGGCATGCAGGAGAAAAAAAAACAAAGATACCCGGTCGGGATTCAAAGCTTTTCTGAGATAAGGGAAAGAGATTATTTATATGTTGACAAGACAGCTTACTTAAGTAGATTGTTAGAGGGGAAATATTTCTTTCTATCCCGGCCCCGACGCTTCGGAAAAAGTCTCCTGCTCTCAACCCTTGAGGCTTATTTCAAAGGAAAAAGGGAGCTGTTCAAGGGTTTGGCATTGGATTCGCTTGCGGAAGATTGGGCGCCACGTCCTGTGCTTCGTTTGGATTTGAATAATGGAAGGTACGAACAGTCTGACGAATTAAATATCCTGTTATCTTATAATATTGGAGAATGGGAACGAGAGTTTGAATTAGAAAATATAGGGGATACCTCCTCATTGCCTGTCGGGATCAGATTTGGAAATCTTATAAAAAAGATATATGAGAAGACGGGAAAGAAGGTGGTTATTTTGGTAGATGAATATGATAAACCACTTTTAAACGCGATTGAGCATCCCGAGATTGTTGACGATTGCAGAAGCATACTGAAATCTTTCTATACCAATCTCAAGACAATGGATGAATACATTGAGTTTGCAATGCTTACCGGAGTGGCTCGGTTCAGCAAGGTGTCTATATTCTCTGATCTTAATAATCTTCGCGACATCTCTTTTGAAAACGAATTTGCAGGTATCTGTGGCATCACTTCCGATGAACTGGATGAATATTTTAAAGAGGGAATAGAGGAGTTAGCTAAGGAGGAAATCATTTCTCCAGAGGATGTGCGTGCTGAACTTAAAAAACGTTATGACGGTTATCATTTCTCTCGTAAATCGCCTGACATCTATAATCCATTCAGCCTGGTTAATGCCTTTGCCAAAAAGAATATTGGGGATTATTGGTTTGAGACCGGTACGCCTACATTTCTTGTAAAGGTGATACGTAAGTTAGAGATACCTCTTAAGGATGTGGCTCCTGTGAGAGTTGAATCACGTTTTTTGGAAACTGCCGGCGTGATGAATCCTAATCCCGTGGCCTTATTCTATCAATCGGGTTATCTTACAATCAAATCATACGATTCCCGATTAAAAACTTATACTTTGGACTATCCTAATGAAGAGGTAAAGCAAGGTTTTCTGTCATGTCTTATGGAGGCTTATCTTCCTCAGACAAATGGGCCTATGGGATTCTCCATAACAGAGTTTATCAATGACATACTTACGGGCAATGTCAATAATTTTATGGAGCGAATGGGTAACCTGCTCGCCGGAATGCCATATAATGAGAAAGGCACTCCGGAAGCACGGTTTCAGGATGCGGCATACCTTCTCTTCACTCTCACCGGCTTTTTTGCCCGAATGGAGCAACGCACTTCGGATGGCCGGATAGACATAATGTTAGAAACAGAGAGTTATGTTTATATCTTTGAGTTTAAGATTGATTCAAGCGCGAAGAATGCGATGGAGCAGATAAAGGAGAAGAAATATTGGCAACCATTCGCATCCTCAGGGAAAGAGATCTTCCTTATCGGAGCCAATTTTGACACCACTACCCGGAAACTCTCAGAATATGTAGTAGAAGTTTTGTAATGAATACGTCAGTTCGTGAGTGTCACTCACAAACTGAAATAAGTTCAACCCGTGAGTGACACTCACGGGTTGAACTTATTTCAAGAATATAGGTAACAGAGTTACGCGTTCTGAAGGAGGCCGTTTACTGATTCGTCAATGGCCTCAAATTCTTTTGTGCCGCCATCGCGCCACACTTCGCGACCCTCCTCAAACATTACCCAGCTTGGATATGTGTCGATCTTATATTTCCTTGCCAATTCGTGGTTGTAGGAGCCGTCAACCATAAGGAACAAGGCTTTGTCGCCATATTTGTCACGAAGTTTCTTGATATCATATTTCACTTTCACCGCGTCCTGACGGCCGGCGTGTAGAAAAGCGAGCAATACGGGCTTGCCGCTTTCAAGACATTTTTCAAATCTGTTTTTCATAATATCTTATATTGTATTCACTATTAGAACGACAGTGGAAGCAGGATGGTTCATTGTCGCAGGATTAACATAAATATAAGATTACTTAAGTTTCTCAAGTGCAATTAAGATTTTAAAATTATCCGAACGCAGGATTTTTAAGCTTACGCTTCTTCGCGAGATTTAAGCAGATTGAACGCAGATTTAACTCATTCAATGAAATTTAAGCAGACAAGGGTTCTTTGAACCCGACAGATAGGGGCCGGATCAATCTGCCATAATCCAAACTTGACAGAAATATCTGCGTAAAATCCTGCTCTTATCCTGCGTGGCTCTTCGAGCCTAAAAGATCTGCGTTCGGATAATTTTAAATTCAGAAGCATAATATTTTATTTTTTTATAGAATATATACTTGCGAAAATTGAATAAGATTATAAAAAATATTCAAATCAGTTTTCCTGCAACGTTGCAATCAAAATCTGATTAATATCAATCTTTCCATTGAAATATTACAATTTTTCTTCAAATAGATGGTTTGAGGTGTAAATTTGCAACAAGAAAAGAAAAAAAACTAAAATTTATATATTATGGCAATCAATCTTGAAAAAGGACAGAGAGTGGCAGTTGAACTTCCTAAGTTCACAATCGGACTCGGATGGGATGTTAACAACACAAGCACAGGTTATGATTTCGACCTGGACGCTTCGGCTTTCATCAATGGTGAAAACGGCAAGATTCTCGCAGATGAATATTTCGTGTTCTACAACAATTTGCAGTCGCCCGATGAATCGGTTGTGCATACGGGCGATAATCTCACCGGAGAGGGAGAAGGAGACGACGAAAGCATAATGGTTGATCTTTCAAAGATTGATCCTCGTGTGAAGGAGATAGTGTTTGTCGTAACCATCCATAAGGCTGATGAACGCCGCCAGAACTTCGGACAGGTGCGCAATGCCTTTATTCGCATCTATGATTCGACAACCGGCGCAGAGATTCTTCGATATGATCTTGACGAGGACTTCTCAATTGAAACTGCTGTGGAATTCGGGCGAATCTATAAGCGTAACGGACAATGGAAGTTCGAGGCTATCGGCACCGGACAAAAGGCCGGCCTGGCAGAATATCTTAAAAAGTATAATTAAAACTAAATAGCAATGGCAATAAATCTTGAAAAAGGACAGAAGATAAATCTCGAAAAGAGCAATGGCACCAAATTCACGAATTTCTGTGTGGGTTGCAACTGGGGCGCTATTGTATCGGGTGGCTTCCTTGGCCTCGGCAGAAAAGTGCAGGATGTGGATTTAGACCTTTCTTGCGTTATGGTGGATGAAGCCGGCAATCTGGTGGATCATATCTATTCTCCTCTCTACCGCACAGATTTCCTTGGACGTTACGGCATGCCTCCCGGGAAGATTAATTCAAGGGAACACGCCCTGCGACATAGCGGTGATGACCTCAAAGGGGATCTGAATGGCGATGACGGATTGGATAATGAGATCATAACAGTTGACCTTGCCCGAGTCGGTTCTGACGTGCAGCAGATATTCTTCTTCCTTAATAATGTGGGAAAAGAGGATTTCTCTCAGATTCCATACGCTTCAATCCGAATGTATGAAGGCACACCCTCACGAGTTAAGGAGGTGTTTGCAACCTACAACGTCGGCTCTTCGCCCCAATATCAGGGTAAGAAAGCGTTGATAATGGGTAAGCTATATCGCCGTAATGGTGAATGGAAATTCTCTGCAATCGGGGATGCATATCCCGATGCCAACTTATGCGAAACAATCAGACGAATAGTAAATAATTACGCAAAATAAATTATGAGAAGATTACCGGTATATTTATTGCTCGATACGTCGGGTTCAATGTTTGGGGAGCCAATCGAGGCAGTGAAAAATGGAGTGCAGGTGCTTGTATCCACGCTCCGGCAGGATCCATACGCGCTTGAGACTGCATATCTCAGTATCATTACTTTCGACAGCAGTGCCCGGCAGGTGACACCCCTTACTGAATTGTCAGCTTTTCAACAGCCTAACCTTCAAGCCACAGGATGCACAGCTCTTGGCGAGGCCCTTGCGCTGCTGTCGCAGAGAGCAGACCAGGAGGTGAACAAGACAACTCTTGAGAAGAAGGGCGACTGGAAGCCTCTTGTGTTCATAATGACCGATGGAGAGCCGACCGATGACCTCAACCGTGGACTTGCTGAGTTTAAGAAACGCAAATGGGGAATGGTTGTGGCATGTGCGGCTGGTGCAGGAGCAAACACAAATACACTCAAGAGAATCACCGAATGTGTGGTTTCGCTCGACACTGCCGACAGCACCACGATAAAGGCTTTCTTCAAATGGGTTTCCGCTTCAGTGAGTTCGGGAAGCATGAAGGTGGAGGAAACAGGTGCTGAAGCTACAACCCTCAGCGAATTGCCACCACCGCCTCCGGAAGTGAATATTGTGGTGTGACGAATGAAGAGAGTGATTTAGAAAAACATAGATACAAATCAAGGGAATTAAAATGAGAAGACTTCCGGTTTATCTTTTAATAGACACTTCCGGGTCGATGCGCGGAGAACCGATTGAATCTGTCAAGGTCGGGCTTGAGACAATGGTGTCGAGTTTGCGGCAAGACCCTTTCGCATTGGAATCGGTGAACATAAGCATCATAACATTCGACCGGGATGTGAAACAGGTGTTGCCACTCACTCCGCTCGATGAACTTCAGCTTCCTCAGATCACCACTCCTGACAGCGGGCCGACACATACGGGAGAGGCTCTTAGGCTCCTCTGCGAACGCATAGATGAAGAGGTGAAGAGGAGCGCTCCTGATCATAAGGGCGACTGGATGCCGTTGCTCTTCTTGATGACCGACGGCAAGCCTTCCGACAGCAAGCTTTACAGGGAGATGATTCCTGAGATAAAGAAACGGCGTTTTGCAGGCATAATAGCTTGTGCCGCCGGGATGAATGCAAAGACTGAGCCACTGAAGGAGCTGACTGATGAGGTATATTCTCTTGACACTGTCGATAGCACCTCTTTCAAGAAGTTCTTCAAGTGGGTTTCAGATTCAATCGGGGTGGGAAACAGGAGTCTCGGAGCGACTGACGACCTTCTGCTTCCTCCTCCTCCGCCCGAAGTTAATGTTATTATTTGAGAGTGATCATGAAGAGAGAGCATCGTTTATCGGGCAGGAGGCCCGGAGAAGTGGCAAGAGTCAATGAGGCGGTAAGAAAGCTCGACAAGGCTATGGAGTTGTCGGGTGTGCCTGAACGCGACAAGCAACCATTTCTTGAATGGGTGATTAAGGAACTATGGGATAAATTCAAGGAGGAGCGAATGGAAAAACGTTTAAGAATTGAGAATGAAATCCGACAACTTGGAATCCGTTTTCCTAACGGCACAGTAAATGAGGACTATAGCGTATCATTCAGCCTGCCTTCTGAAAAGATTTCCAATGTAACGCTTGAGGGTGTGGAAGAAATAGGATTGCTCTTCACTCAAGAGGAGAATGGTCAATATCTTCTGATGGGGCGACCATCAAAGGCAGGAGATTATATCTTGAGATTACGTTATGATACATCAGTCGGCGAGCCAACGTCGGAGTTAATCATTCCGGTTGCATTCAACCCTAATCCGAGAGACTTATGGAGGGATATCCCCACCGACCGCAACATACCATATTACAAGGAAGATTCAGAGTTAGATTACATAAAAGTTGAGTCCGGGCCGGATGGGTTGCCTAAGAAGGATGTTGTTGCTGCCAGCCGGAGGGGCCGGAGCCATGCACAGGAGGGGAAAGCCCGTGATGATCATTATGGAATCTGCCACTGCAAGGATTCGGACTGGTATATCTTAGCTGTGGCCGATGGTGCGGGTTCCGCAAAGTATTCCAGAAAAGGATCGGAAGTGGCCTGCGGTGCCGTGGTGGAACATTGTCGGAATCGGCTTCTTGACAATGTCGCTTTTGAGTCGGCAATAAGTGAATACGCATCCGACCGGGAGAATAAGGAGAAGAGGACGGAGGTGACTCGCCACATCATTGAAATCATATATAAAGGCGCGATGAAGGCTCACGAGGCAGTAAAGAACGTTGCTCAAGCCAATGGAGAGGTCAAATTGAAGGATTTTGCCACAACATTGATGTTTGCCATTTGCAAGAGATATGACTTCGGCTGGTTCATTGCATCCTTCTGGGTTGGAGACGGCGCGATGTGTATTTTCGATGAAAAGAATAAGACGGTAAAACTTCTCGGCACACCCGATGAAGGGGAGTATTCAGGTCAGACACGATTCCTGACTATGCCTGAGATTTTTCGTGATCCAGAAGCGGTGAGCAAACGATTGCGGATGGCCATTGTGCCTGATTTCACTGCGCTTTTCCTTATGACCGACGGTGTCTCCGATCCTATGTTCGAAACAGAGAAGAACCTAAATGATTACCATAAATGGGAAGAGTTTTATGAAAAGCTTATCGCCGGTTTCCCCGAAGATGAAATAGGGGGAGTAGTGCTTTCCGACGACAATGAGGAATCGAAAGAGCAACTTTTGCGATGGCTTGATTTCTGGAGTCCGGGCAATCACGATGACCGCACAATAGCAATCCTTTATTGAGCGTTAAACCACTAACTTACTTTATTCGCTTTAATGCATTTTTTCACGTAAATATTATCCCCCTTATATATAAGTTATGGCAAAGATAGTTAAGCTGACAGCATCGGATGGAAGCAATGTTGAATTTGTGGATGAGGTTATCGGCAGCGGCGCAATGAAGGATGTTTATTTCAGTCCTGACAAGAGTTATGTTGTCGGGTTTTTCCGCACGCGTCAGGATGCTAACTCGAAAGACCGGCTTCAGAATATTGTGGGTAAATATCGTGAAAAAATATTTAACGGAGCCGGAGGAGACTATTGGGAAAATTTATTTTGCTGGCCCACAAAGCTTGTGGAATGGAACGGAAGGCTTGGGGTGGTTTGCCCGGCCTATCAGAGTCATTTCTTTTTCAAGGATGGAATGTTCAAAGGGAAGGAGAAAGAGGGAAAATGGTTTGCCTCGGCCAAGCTCAGGAATAAATTCCTGAAGCCGGAGCAGAAAGGCACGTGGCTCACACATTTCCATTTCTGCCTTCAGATTGCACGAGCCGTGCGCCGCCTTCATGCAGCCGGCTTGGCTCATTCCGACCTTTCTTATAAGAATGTGCTTGTTGACCCGGAAAGCGGGCGCGCCACTGTGATTGATTGTGACGGGCTCGTCGTTCCTGGCAAATATCCTCCGGATGTTGTCGGCACTCCTGATTTTATCGCCCCCGAAGTGTTGCAGACAAGAGCCTTACCTATGGGCGACCCTAATAAGAAATTGCCGAGCATACTGACTGACCGTCATGCCCTCGCGGTGCTGATCTATATGTATCTCCTTAACCGGCATCCATTGCGTGGAGGCAAAGTTCACGATCTCGATACTGCAAGGGATGAGGAATTGTCGATGGGCGAGAAGGCTTTGTTCGTAGAACATCCGAATGATAAAAGCAACAGGCCCAAGGTTGACCAGATGGCTCCTTCGGAACTTCCGCAGGGAGACGTGACCAAACGTCCTTACACTATTTGCGGGCCTTACATCAGCGAGCTTTTCGAAAGGGCGTTCATTGATGGCTTGCACGACCCTTCCAAAAGGCCCACAGCTGATGAGTGGGAGACGGCCCTTGTCAAGACAACCGACCTTATGCAGCCTTGTCAGAATCCGAATTGCGAAGCGCATTGGTTTGTCTTTGACAATAGCACAAAGCCAAAGTGTCCTTTCTGCGGAACTGAATATCATGGTCAGCTTCCGGTGCTCAATTTATATTATTCCCCGGCAAAGGGGAGGTTTATTCCTGAGAAATATAGGCTGATGGTTTATGACAAGCAGTCGCTATATAAGTGGCATGTGAACAGATTCATAACTCCTAACGAGCGTATCAGCCCGGAGGATAAGAAACCGGTAGGGGATTTTCATTTTCATGGAGGAAAATGGATTCTCATAAACAGGCGTCTTCCCGACATGTGGGACGTGACAGAGCAACAGAAGCGTCAAATAAAACCGGGGGAATATGTTGAACTTACAGAAGGACGCAAGATTCTGCTTTCAGGTGAGGATGGAGGCCGGCTTATTGTGGTGCAATTGGTGAAAAACTGACCGGTTTTAGGGATGCAGGTAATTGATTGTTTGTATATTCTGAAAAAATTATTACATTTGTGAATAATTTAAACAGACAGTATTCTCCTGTCACTTATGACTTACAAAATGTTTGACACTTACAAAAGGAATTGTACTTACAAAAATGATTGTCTAAGGTTGTTTCTTTTTCTAATAGCAATCGTGACGATGGCAAATCACGGAGGAGATTTGTTTGCATCGGAGCGAAGTTCACTCAAGATTGACCGCACCCTCTTTTATAGACAGAGGGCTGTGCCGGAGCTGGTTGACAATTACCAGTATGCAATGTTCTATGCCAATGGGAACAAGGTGTATAATCTGAAGGGTTTTGAAATAGTGGAGGCTCCGATGAATATACGGCAATTGCGGCTTAACCCTGCAGGACATTCCATAGCCACGATCATAAGCAATGGGAAACGAAGCACTGTAGTGACCTACGACATAAACGCTCAGAAACATCGGCTGGCTCAGGTGAAGGCCTTCGTGAATCCTCAAGACATGGAATATACCTCGGATAGCCGCCTTCTTGTCGTGGCCGACGGGAGATCGCTCCATTTTCTTGATTCTCGCTCAATGGAGCCGGCAGGAGAGATAGAACTTCCCATTGTGTCTTTTAAGCTCGCCGCATCGCCAAAAGGACTGATGGCTGTGACCGGTGATGGAAAGATTATAATTGTCAGCACTGAAACTAACAGAATTGTTAGAACCATAGATAGTGCTGATTCAATTGTGGATATATTATTCGAACCGACGGGGAGTCTCTTAGGCGTTTTAACCGATCGAGGAATCTTGCGGATTTATGACGGCCACTCATTCAACCATCTTTATGATAGGGACGTGCCATTGGAGGCCTCTTCACTATCTTTTCATCCCGACGGAAAATATGTAGCTGTGAATCATCATGGCAATCGTATAAAGTTTATGAATTTAATGGAGCCTTCCGATTCAATCTCACTTTCTGATGCTGAGGGCCATGTGCAAAATGCCCGCTTCATTCGAGATGAAAGAGGAGAGGAATATATTGCCTATAATACGCTCTATTCACTAAAGTATATCCAATTAAGCGGTTTTATACCCAACTATACAAAACTCCTCGAAGATGAGCTTAATGCAAGGATGGCTGCATGGTCAAAGATGCTCCCTTTTGAAACAGAGGAGGAGTATGCCCTGCGTGTAAATGAGGAGACCAAAGCTCGACAGAAAAAGCTTTTTGCCAATGAAATAGCAACCGGTTTGGCCGGCGACCTGATCAGGAGGGCTGATGTGACTCTGGGAAACTATAATCCGGAGAGCGGACAGCTTGCATTGTCTTTAAGTGGAATGAATGATGTATTTCTTGTTGTCCCTCAGGATGAAGCTGTGAATTTCGGATCTGCCTCCGACCTGGAGTTTCGTAACGCGGTTTATGCTTTGACTCCTAACGATTCTTTTGAAGTGATTTATGTGGAAGTATTCAATCCACATACGGGTAAGAGTTACACGTTCGACAACCTTGCCCGACAGAAACTTGACTTTTTGGTTACAGATGATTCATTTATCTCTCTCGACCTTATAAGGCAATCATCGCGTGAAGATGCAAGGTTGCAGACTATAAAAGAGGAAGTGCTGTCCAAGGCGAAAGTTAACAGCTTGCTTTCAGACCATACAAAGATTGACGTGAGCGCGGATATCATATCAGATTATGATGAAGATGGGAAGCGAATAAATAATTATAGGGTCGATTTCACTTATACGGTGGAACCTGATTTCTCAGCTACCGAGGACTTCGCTCCCGGCAAATATGATATATCCGATTCCCACGCGGCAGAATCAATGCTCAACATCGTTGCTAAAGCATTTGAGGATGAGTTTAAGCAATATCTGCAACCCGGAAAGAAAGTGATGGTCAATCTTACCGGGTCGGCAGATGCCATCCCGATTTTGCGATTGATAGGTTATGACGGAAGATATGGGGAATTTGAAAGTGAAGTGTGCAGAATTGATGGAAACCTCTCATCAGTTTCAGTTTATGCCAAAGAGGGAATACGCACAAACGAGCAGCTTGCTTTTATTCGCGCACAGGCAGTGAAGGATAATCTACTTAAGGGGGTGCCGGGGCTTACGGATATGGATGTAAGTTATAATTATAATATTGAGGTTAGCGAAGAGAAGGGTGGTGCCTTCCGGCGTATCAATGTTTCCTTTATCTTTGTAGATGTTTTCTAAATTTATCGTGACACGAGGCTGCAAGAAATCTTCTGATATCCTCAGTCCAATCCTAAGAAATATGAATTTTAAATATATCATATCGGCTTTGCTCCTGACTTTTCTTTCGGTCGATGCATTTTCATCAATCGTGACAGCCGAAAAACATTTTGATGATTTCCGACAAATCTTAGCAAAGGGTGAACCTGCCGGCGAGGCTTTCAGTATCCTGCAGGAAGCATATAAGGAATATGTGAAGACAATGCGTGAAAGCTCTCCAGGCTCCGAACCTTATAAAAAAGCCAAGATGGCATTGAAGGAGATTTTCCCTTATCTGAGGCAGGGGGCATATTTTTACGCGAAAGAGAACGATCAAGATATGGTGCTCCGTTTTGCATCAGATTATATTGACCTATCCCTTATCCCGGGAATGGTGGAGGAGCAGCTTCAGGTCACACCCGGATATTCGGTGCTTGCTCACCTGGCTTCCACTAATATTTATAATAGGGGAGATTATCAAAATGCGCTGTTATATTTTCAGGCTTATCTCTCTTCGGGAGATGTGCGGAACCGGGAGATGGCTTTTGAAGGCTTGGCCCGGAGTTATTATGAATTGCGGAATTATGATAATGCAATATATATTGCCTCTCAGGGATTGGCCTCTTATCCGGAGAATTGGAATATGCTGATTGTTGGAATAGAGTCTTGCGAGCGCACAGGAAACGATGAAAGGATGGAACCTATGCTTGATATGGCTTTGAAGATTCAGCCTGAGCATAAGACTCTCCTTGAATATAAAGGGAAGATGCTTGAAAGGAAAAAGCGATTTAAGGAGGCATCCGATATTTTTGTCACTTTATATGGATTAAATGATTCGAGTCTTGACTACGCTTGCCATCTCGCTTTTGATTGGTATAATGCCGCTCTTGAACTTTGCAGGAATAATCCGAGTTCTCCCGAAGGGTTGGAGTTGCTTAAAAAAGCAATCCCTTTGTTTGAAACGATTTTTGCTAACACGCAATACGCAGTGAATGTCGGAAGGGCTTTGGGGGTATGTTACAGTCTCACCGGGAAAAAGGATAAATTGAAGGAAACCAATGCCGCATTGACGGCGCTCCGTGTGGCAGAAGTTAAAGAGGGGGAGATTCCATTTGTTGAAACACATTACCTTCCTTCAGTAAATCTCACTCCGGCTAAGGAAGAATTGGCCGATAATGACAGGTTCCTGTCGGATGTTGACATCGATATTCCGGTGGGAACATCAAAACGTCCAGACACCTACGTGGTAGTGATAGGAAATGAGGACTATAAGTATTTCTCAGATGTGGATTACGCCAAACGCGACGGGGAGGTGTTTGCCGAATATTGCCGTAAGACATTGGGTGTGCCAGAGGACAACGTTCGTGAAAGATATGATGCCACCCTTTCCGAGATTCGCGAGCCATTGCGTTATCTGGCAGAGAAAACAAAAATGAATCCCGGAGAGCTTGACATCGTGTTCTATTATGCGGGTCACGGTGTGCCGGATGTGTCTAATGGAACTGCTCACATCTTGCCCACTGATGCTTCCGGCACTGATTTTGAATCCTGTCTTGAGCTTGACCGTCTTTATTCAATGTTGAATGAGATGCCGGCAAAAAGTGTAACAGTATTTCTTGATGCCTGCTTCAGCGGTGCCACAAGAGGTAACGAAATGCTTTTCAAGGAGAGGTTTGTGGAATATGAGGTGGAGGATGTTGTGACAAAAGGAGATATGGTTGTATTCGCCGCTACATCCGGAAACCAGACGGCCATGGGGTATGATGAGAAAAAGCATGGTTTCTTCACCTATTACCTTTTGAAAAATTTAAAGGATAGCAAAGGGGAAATTAGTCTTGGAGAGTTAAGCGATAGGCTTAAGAGGGATGTTGACAATAAAGCTTTCGATAAGAAGAACAAGCATCAGACTCCCACTGTAAAGACATCTCCGGCGCTTGGAGACTCTTGGAGAGAAAGAAAATTATGACTAAACTATAAAGGTGCAAAAGATGAAAAAAATAATAGCTTTGATCCTGATTATTCTATCTGCAGGAACAACGACGTTTGGGCAGAGATATAACAATGGCCAGGTCACCACCAAGATTATTACGGGCATTGTTGTGGATAAGGAGGGAGAGCCTTTGGCTGGTGCTTATGTCAATGCTACTAACGGGGCAGAAACGGTTGAAACCGGAGCAGATGGAACATATATTATCGAAGTCCCTGTATGGTTAAAGAAGCTTACAGCCTCTTATCCCGGATTCGGATCGATTGATGTTCTTATAAAAGATAAGAAGGAGATAAATTTTACTATGAATGGAAAGCTTTCTTCGCTGAAAAAGCAAATGTCGAAGTCAAAAAAATAATTGGGATATGAAATTTTTTGTAACGCTATTCCTCATAATCATTTTTTGTATAGGAGCAAGGTGTGAAGTGGATCCTGCGACCACTGCGCGGGAAGTTGAATATTATCGCGTTGTTGGAGCTGTGATTGATGTTACCGGGAATCCTTTGCCTGGAGCATTGGTGAAATCTAAGGGTGGCATGGAGGCCGTGACTGAATCTGATGGGACATTTTCAATCTTCCTTGCTCCCGGTGATGATAAACTCACGGCAACATATCCCGGTCTCCGTTCCAAGAAGATGAAGGTAAAGGAGCAACCTGTGGTTTTTGAATTGCAACAGAAGCCTCAAAAAACGGAACCGCTTTGGGCTGTGCCGGATGTTCCCATAAAAGTTACAACTTCTAACGGTGAACCAAATAGTAAAAGTAAACCAATTAAAAAAAGATAAAGAAAAGGTCCATATCATGAGTGATTCAATTTCCAAGTTTCTTTTTTCTATCCTTATAGTGCTGATGTGCACGGGGTTGGTTTACGGGGACGATAAGGTGACAGCTGTGGGAGAATATTATGCACCACTTTCAATGCCTCCGGTGCAGGCACGGCAGGAGGCGATATATCGTGCTCAAGTTGAAGCCATTCGCAAGGCATACGGAACTTCTGTGGCGGAGACCAGTCTGGCGATTCAGAGCGAAGGTGGCGGGCAGGAGCGCGATAGCTATTATGCTGTGGGGGAATGTGATGTGCGAGGAGAATGGATCGAAACGATAGGGGAGCCGGAATGGAAGATTATACCCGGAGAAAGGGAGACTTATTATGAAGTGACCTTGAAAGGACGTATCCGTGAAATTCCGGGCGGCCGGGCGGATCTCGATGTGCGTCTGCTTTCAAATGGCACCGATAAGGAGCGTGATTGGGTGAAAGATGCCACTTTCAGAGTAGGCGATTACCTTTACCTATACTTCAAGTCGCCTGTTGACGGGTATCTGGCTTGTTATTTAGGAGATGACGACGAAAGGATGACGATGCAATGTCTTGTGCCATACGATGGGATGCGTGATGGCGTTTTTCCTGTTGAGGCTGGAAAAGAGTATATCCTTTTTTCTCGAGAGGATGCCCGTGAGTCTCTTCGCGGATTAACGCGCCGACTGAAAATGAATGCATGGAATGAATCGGACATAAACCAGTTTTATGTGATTTTTTCGCCTAATAAGTTTATCAAGGCCTCGGATTCTTCTGATATGTCAAAGACAGTAGTTGATTCAAAAACAGGGGAAGAGGTAAGCCTTATGCCACGCACCACAGATTTTATCTCCTTCCAGAAGTGGCTATCACGTCAACGCAAGCGTGACAAAGACCTCCAAATCGTTAAGTCGCTTATCAATATCAGGCATTAAATAACGGTATCTTCAGCTTCAGAAGAGGTGTTGTATTGAGTATATATTTTTGTGTAGATTCAACAACGAAGTGCAAAAGCGATGTTGCTCTTCCTTGATCCTCC
>CAMWXH010000017.1 GCA_947178165.1 uncultured Porphyromonadaceae bacterium
GGGTAGGCGGGGTAGGCGGGGTAGGCGAGAGTAAGCGAGGTAGGAGGAGTAGGCTTATAAAAAATCTCGGAAGCATGCTTCCGAGATTTTTAATAGGATTTTTAGATTTCGCTTTATTTTCCTGTGGTGATACGGATGCTGATGCCTCCGTCGGGATTGACGTTGATTTCAAGGGTAGTTCCTTCGGCAAGACGGAGTGTAGGAGCTCCTTCATGACCCATTTCGGCATGAGGAAGCACGGTCTTTCCTGATGTGCCGCCTTCAACGGGTGCATAGCAGCGGTTGATATCAACGGGATGCACTGCTGATACATCTTTCTTAGGTGCATCTGCCACAGGCTTAGGAGCCGGAGCGGGAGCCGGTTTGGGAGCTGGAGCCGCAGCAGGCTTGGGAGCCGGTTTTGCAGATGCCTTGGCATTGCCAAATTCAATGATGGGCTGGTCGGTTGCCATCACGTCGCCATCGGCAATGAGAATCTTGGCGATTCTTCCTGCGCGGTCGCTGATGAGGTTGTTTTCCATCTTCATTGCTTCATAAACAAGAAGAGTGTCGCCAACCTTCACTTCGTCGCCGGGGTTAACTTTCACTTCAAGGACAGTGCCGCCCATTGGAGCAAGCATCACTTCGCCGTTCCCTTCCACTTCAGGAGCTTCGGGGGCGGGAGCTGCGCCTTCACCTACAAACTCTATAAGAGCCTGGCCTGTAGCCATCACGTCGCCTTCGCCGATGAGAACCTGTTTCACCACGCCTCCCTTATCGCAGGCGAGGTCGTTCTCCATCTTCATTGCCTCGTAAACGAGCACAACATCACCTGGCTTCACAGTGTCGCCGGCCTTGATTCTGATCTCCATCACTGTTCCGCCCATAGGAGCACAGAACACATCGCCTGTAACAGCTTCTGACGCAGCCTTGGCAGTTTCGGCGGCCTTGGGAGCGGCAGCGGCCTTGGCTTCATATTCTTTCTTGCGGATATTGGTGAGGAATGTTTTGGCAACGGCAGGAAGGAGTTCGAGAAGAAGGAATTCCTCTTCATTCTGAGCAAGCTTCACGCCGCCAAGTTTGTCAAGCTCGGGATTTGCCGGACGTTTGTAAGAGCTGACATCGTAAGGCTTCTCTTCCGGGCTTCCTGTGATCTGCTCACGGAATTTCGGGTCAACCGGCACCGGAGTAGTGCCATATTCTCCCTTTACGAGAGATATGAACTGGTTGTTCTTATTGGTATAGTCGGGTTTTCCGGCACGGCGGTCCATAGCAAGATTCACAGCCTGGGAGCCTACAATCTGGCTGGTTGGAGTGACGAGCGGCACAAGGCCTGCATCGCGGCGAACCTTCGGGATGAGAGCCATAGCCTCTTCAAGCACATCCTCTGCACCGAGGGCGCGGAGGTTGGCAACCATATTTGAATACATGCCGCCCGGAACCTCTGCATTCTTAACGAGCTCGTTTGGTTTCGGGAAACCGAAGTAAGCTTCAATCTTGTGGCAAGCGTCGAGAAGTTCCTCCTCGCGGTTTGCTTTAGCGGCCTCGATGGCACGGTCAAATTCAGCATCGATCTCAGCCGGCATCTCTGCATAGGCCTCGTCAAAGTCGCGCGGCCATTTGTCTTTATTAAGGTCGAAGTCGGCAAGAGCCTTGCGGGCATCCTTGAGCTCGTGGCGGATCTTAGCCACAGCTTCCATATCGGCATCCACCTCTACGCCGAGCTTGCGGCAGAAGATATCGATAAGCTCAATGGAGGGAGCGGCCGAACCGCCACCGAACCACCATATATTCGTGTCAACAATGTCAACACCCTGGATAATGGCTGTAAGCACAGCGGCCAAGCCATAGCCGGGGGTGCAGTGAGTGTGGAAATCAACAGGCACCTTAAGAGCTTCCTTAAGTTTGGGCATCAGAGTGAAGATGCGTGAGGGGCTAACGAGTCCGGCCATATCCTTCACTGTCACCATCTGTGCGCCGAGAGCCTCCATCTCTTTTGCTTTAGACACAAAATATTCGTCGGTGAATATCTTCTCCTCTTCGGGAGTGCCCTTGGGGTCAACTGTGTAACATACGGCAGTGTCGGCAATGCCGCCAAGCTCATTGATCATCCGGATTGAACCCTTGATGTTGTTGATGTCGTTAAGGGCATCGAAAATACGCATCACGTTCAGGCCGTTTTCAATTGCTTTCTTATAGAAGCCTTCCAAAACGCTGTCGGGATAGGGGACATATCCGAAAAGGTTACGCCCTCTTGAAAGAGCAGAAAGGAGAGATATTCCCTTCATAGCCTTGGAACATTCGCGAAGACGGTTCCACGGGCTCTCGCCGAGATAGCGCATCACTGAGTCGGGCACTGCACCGCCCCATACTTCCATAATGTAGAACTTGGCATCGCGGTAAAGCGGGAGAAGCTTGTCAACATTCTCCTGTTTCATACGGGTTGCGAAGAGTGACTGCTGGCCATCGCGCAGCGTCAGGTCTCTGATTTTTAGTCGTTTCACCACAGTCGTTAAATTTTTTAGTTGTGTTAAGGGCAAATAGGCTTGCCGGAATTGCCGGTGGGCTTATGTGCCGTTAGGTATTGGATTTTAAGATAAATTCACGCATCCACAGAAGCGGGGTTTCTCCTTGAATGTATCCGATTCTGTTTAGGTTTCAAAGTTATAATAAAAAATCGTAATTATTAAATTTTATGGCAAAAAAAAACGGCAGGAAAATTTTCCTGCCGTTCCTTTGACTTATTTTGGCGCACTAAGGCGCCGCTCTGAAACGCGAAAGCGGTTTTTATTTGCCAACGATTGCGGCTGTGTCCTGAGCAATCATCAGTTCCTCGTCGGTGGGGATCACCACCACCTTAACTTTCGAATCCTCGCCAGAGATTACGATTTCCTCACCACGGGTCTTGTTGGCTTCCTCATTGAAAGTGACACCGAGATATGCGAGCTGCTTGCAGATGCGTTCGCGGGTCTGAGGCTGATTCTCGCCTACGCCGCCGGTGAATACGATGATATCCACTCCTCCAAGAACGGCCGTATAAGCACCGATATATTTCAGCAAGCGGTATTCATACATGTCGAGAGCAAGCTTGGCGCGTTCGTCGCCCTCCTCTATGGCCTTCTCTATGTCGCGCATATCGTTAGAAATGCCCGATACGCCGGCCACGCCGCTCTCCTTGTTGATAAGTTTAAGCAATCCCTGTGCATCGAGATTGAGACGCTCCATAAGATATACAAGCGCGCCCGGATCAACATCTCCGACACGCGTGCCCATCATGAGTCCTTCAGTGGGGGTCAGGCCCATTGACGTGTCAACCGACTTGCCATCCTTGATGGCAGTGACAGAACCGCCATTGCCGATGTGGCATGTTATGATGCGCTGCTTGTCGTAGGGCACGCCAAGAAATTCACATACGCGATGCGACACGTAGCGGTGGCTGGTGCCGTGGAAGCCATAGCGGCGAACGCCATATTTCTCATAATCCTCGTAAGGGAGGGCATACATATATGCCTTTGCGGGCATGGTCTGATGAAAAGCCGTGTCGAATACTGCAACCTGAGGTGTCTCGGGCATAAGCTCGGTTACAGCCTCGATTCCCGTGATGTTGGCAGGATTATGAAGCGGAGCCACAGGATAGCATTCCTTGACTCTCTCCACAACCTCCGGAGTGATGAGAACAGACTTGTTGAAATATTCCATTCCGTGAACCACACGGTGACCTACAGCCTCTATTTCGTCGAAATTCTTGATCACGCCATCTTTCGGATCGGTGAGAACCTTGGTGATCTGTTTGATAGCCTCCTTATGGTCGGGCATGGAGACTGTGATGGTCTCCTTGGAGCCATCGGGACGCTTGAATTTCAGGAAAGAGTCTTCAAGACCGATTTTTTCAACACCGCCTTCAGCGAGCACCTCCTTTGTAGAGGAGTCGATGAGCTTATATTTCACACTGCTGCTTCCGCAGTTCAATACCAATATTTTCATATAGAGTTTTCTGAAAAGATTAAAGATTTTTATCGCCGATGGCCTGGTTGCAGGTCACGATAATGGTATTTACGATATCCTCGACGGTTGCGCCTCTTGAAAGATCGTTGACCGGAGCTGCCAGGCCTTGGAGGATGGGGCCGACAGCACCTGCGCCGGCAAGTCGCTGCACAAGCTTATATGCGATATTTCCAACTTCGAGTGAGGGGAAAACGAGAGTGTTGGCGTGTCCTGCCACAGGAGAGCCGGGAGCTTTCATCTCGCCTACAGATGGCACGATTGCGGCGTCTGACTGCAGTTCGCCGTCAATCTTGAGCGAAGGATCCATTTCGTGGGCAAGCTTAGTTGCTTCAACCACCTTGTCAACCATCGGATGCGATGCGCTGCCTTTAGTTGAGAAACTGCACATTGCCACAACGGGGTCGAGGCCGGCAATGTTCTTAGTGGTCTTGGCAGTGGCAATGGCAATCTGAGCAAGCTCTTCGGCAGTGGGGTCGGGCACCACGGCGCAGTCTGCAAAGACGAGCATGTGGTCTTCGCCAAACGGACAGCTTTCAGGGAGGAGCATGATGAAGGCACCGCTCACAACCGATATTCCCGGTTTAGTCTTAAGCACCTGGAAAGCGGCGCGAAGAACGTGAGATGTAGGGCTGAGTGCGCCGGCCACCATGGCATCGGCATCACCGCGCTTGATGAGGAGACAGCCTAAATAGAGAGGATTCAGCACAACTTCGCGAGCCTGGTCGAGGGTCATCCCCTTGCTCTTGCGGAGTTCGCAAAAGAGTTCGGCGTATGGTTCGGTGACGGTTATGTCTTCCGGGTTGATTACATTAGCTTTCTCTATGTTGTTGAGGCCAAGCTCGGTGGCCTTGGCGAGGATTTCATCGCGTTTGCCGATGAAAGTGACGTCGGCTATGTTCTGGGCTATAACCCTGTCGGCGGCCTGGAGTGTACGCGGTTCGAGCGATTCGGGCAACACCAGCCTCTGTGGGTGTTCCTGTGCTTTCTTGGTAAGTCTTTCAAAGAGTGTCATTTTTCTATAAATATTATTAGATTGTGTTTTTTACGGTGTGTCGGCTCATCCAATGGCTGAAAGCATTGAATGAGCTGGAAGGCCCACACGCAGAAATTAGAAGCCTCGCAGGCTCCTGATTATGCGAATGGAGGTAAATGGTTTGCAGATGATGCAAAGATAACAAAAATCTTGTAAAGGAGTATTGAAAAAGGGGGTAAAATTTTATGCTCTCGCATATAATCGTTAAATTTGCAGGCTGAAACGATTTTCGTTAAACCGAAAAAGAGATGCGCATAATAAAACGGCTGTATTGGTTTGTGCTGAAGAGCTTCCTTCCGCTGTTCGCGATGACATTCTTCATCGTGCTCTTCATCGTGCTGATGCAGTTCCTATGGAAATATATTGACGACCTTGTTGGCAAGGGGCTGTCGTTCGATGTGTTAGGGGAGCTTTTCTTCTATGCGGCGGTGAGCATGGTTCCTATGGCCCTCCCTCTCGCCATCCTTCTTGCGAGCCTTATGACCTTCGGCAATCTCGGCGAGAAATCTGAGCTCACGGCAATCAAGGCCTCCGGAGTGTCGCTGATAAAGGTGATGAAGCCTCTGATAATTCTTGTTGCCTGCATCTCGGTAGGAGCATTCTTCTTTCAGAACGACATCCTTCCGAAAGCGCAGGTGAAGATGTGGACACTCCTTTTCTCAATGAAACAGAAGAGCCCTGAGGTGGAGATTCCCGAGGGTGTTTTCTATGATCAGATTCCGGGCTATAACCTCTATGTCAAGACAAAGAACCGCGACACAGGAATCCTATATGACGTCATGATATATGACGTGAGCAAAGGTGGAGACAACGCCACAATCCTTCTCGCCGATTCGGCGCGGTTGGCGTTCACCAAAGATTCCCGATTCCTTTATCTTCATCTCTTCACAGGAGAGCAATTCGAGAATCTCCGCGAACAGCGTGCCCTTGACCGCAATGTGCCTTTCCGCCGAGAGGCATTCCTCGACAAGGAGGTCCTGATACCATTTGATGCCAACTTCAACCGTCTTGACGAAGGGGGTATGAGGAAACAATATGTGGGTAAAAATATTGAAGAACTTCAGGCCACCATTGACTCTCTGGGAACCCGTGTGGATTCAATCGGCCGGGTATATGCATCCGAGCTGCATCAGACTGCCTTCCCTGTTCTGCTGAGAGGAGACGGCAGGGGGAGCGGCTTCTCCTCAGGCAATAATCAGGCAGAAAAAAATAGTGATAAACCTGTCGAAAAGCCAGAAATTGTAAGTCTCAATGTCGATTCGCTCATAGCTGCGCTCACTCCCGTGGAGCAGAGCGATGTCGTAAGGCTGGCAAGGAATTTCAATGAGTCGAGAAAGAGTGAGAACCAGTTCCGCGCCCAGGTGATGCGCGACGAGAACAAGACCATACGCCGCCATGAGATTGAATTGATCAAGAAATTCACCCTCTCTGTGGCATGCCTCATATTCTTCTTTATCGGCGCTCCGCTTGGCGCTATCATCAGGAAAGGGGGGCTCGGCACACCTCTGGTCATATCGGTGCTTCTCTTCCTTGTGTATTACATAATCGATAACACGGGATATAAGATGGCGCGCGACGGCCATATCAATGTCTGGATCGGCATGTGGCTTTCAACAGCCATTCTCCTTCCGTTAGGCATCTATGTCACGATAAAGGCCATGAACGATTCATCGGTGTTCAACAAAGACCTTTATGTGCATCTGTTGAAAAAGATATTCGGCATCAAGGAGACACGCAATGTGCCGGTGAAAGAGGTCATAATCAACGATGTCTCATTGACAAAAGCGCGCGGAATGATTGCTGTCTTATCTGCCGAGGCCACAGTGTGGCTGCGTCGCCATAAGCGTCCGCTGGGTTATATGGCTTATTGGAACAGGGGATTCGCCTTGCGGGATATATTGCGCATCGGGGAGCAGGCAGACCGGTTGGTGGAATATCTTCACGATTGCAGGGATATCAAGGTTGTGGATAAGCTCAACTCATATCCTATAGTGAAAAGGCTTTGGATCTATCGTCCCGTGGCGCGCAAATGGCTTAAGAAGAGTCTGTGTTGGTTCTTCCCGGCAGGGCTTCCGATCTATCTTCTGAGTGTGGTATATTTCCGCCGGCTCAGGGATGACATGAATGCCATCGTGAAGACCTCGGCCGAGGAGATGGCACTGTTAAGGAAATGATACAAAAAGCGACCACTCTCACGAGCGGTCGCTTTTTTGTTAGCATTATTTCTCAGCTAACTCAAAACTTAATGAACAAAAATCTATCTTCTTTCTTTTCACACTATAAAACCATAATTCAGATAAAAAAGTTTTGAAAAATATGACATTTAACAATAGTTAAAAGCATAGTGGGTTGTAAAGCGAATAAAACCAATAAAATATAAAAAATAAATATGAAAATTAACATTGCTCTTATTGCAAGAAAAGCCTTTTGTGATGTCATTGATTTTTTGTAATTTTGCGTTATGAGAACAGAAAAGGAACTTGAAGGAGTAACCCTGTTGGGCAACCAGGGCACAACATATAGCTCAGATTATACTCCGGAGGTGTTGGAGGTGTTTGAAAACAAGCATCCGGAGAATGAATATGTCGTGACGTTCAATTGTCCGGAATTCACTACTTTATGCCCCAAGACAGGTCAGCCGGATTTCGGTCACCTCTACATAAGCTACATTCCCCGGGAGAAGATGGTGGAGAGCAAGAGCCTCAAGCTCTATCTTTTCAGCTTCCGCAATCACGGAGACTTCCATGAGGATTGCGTCAACATAATCATGAAAGATCTTGTGAAGCTGATGAATCCGCGCTATCTTGAGGTTAAAGGCATATTTATGCCTCGCGGAGGGATAAGCATATATCCTTTTGCCAATTATGGCGACGAGGATCATCAGTCGCTGGTGAAATCGCGCCGCGAAGCCATGTTTTCTGAATTGACATCAAAAATATAGAATCAGGATTGCCCGGCATAAATTTGAATTTTTAGAAATAGAGCGATGAAAAAAGATTCAGTGATAGTCCTCTCCGGAGGCATGGATTCAGTGACACTCCTCCATCAGGAAAAGGAGAGGATTGCGGTTGCCGTCTCCTTTGATTATGGGTCAAATCATAATGCCCGTGAAATAGAATGCGCAAGAAAGCAATGTGAGATTCTTGGAATAGACCATATTGTGATTCCGCTTGAATTTATGGGCCGTTATTTCCGCAGCTCGCTGCTTTCAGGTGCTGACGATATTCCGGAAGGTAATTATGCTGATGAGAATATGAAATCTACTGTTGTCCCATTCCGCAACGGCATAATGCTTTCAGTGGCTTGCGGGCTTGCGGAGTCGCGAGATCTGCAACACGTGATGATCGCTAATCATGGCGGTGATCATGCCATCTACCCCGATTGCCGGAGCGGATTTATCGATGCCATGAGTCTGGCCATGCGCGAGGGCACTTATATAGGAGTAGATATAATTGCACCATTCACACACATCACAAAAGGGGAGATTGCCAGGATAGGGAAAGAATTGGGAGTGGATTATTCGATAACATATTCCTGTTACAAAGGTGGCGAGCATCATTGCGGAGTGTGCGGCACGTGTGTTGAGCGAAAAGAGGCTATGACGGAAGCAGGCATAGAAGACCCCACAATCTATGAAAAATAGGGGGCAACATAAAAGAGGATAAGGAGGAAAAATGTATTACGTAAGGAAAAGACTTGAAATTAGCGCGGCGCATAAGCTCGAATTAAGTTATGAGAGCAAATGCACTCAATTGCATGGCCATAACTGGATTATAACCGTGGAGTGCAAGGCTCGTGAGCTGAACAAGGATGGAATGGTGGCGGATTTCACCGATATAAAACGTCGGATTATGGATCTTCTCGACCATAAGGTGATCAACGATGTGTTGCCTTTCAATCCCACGGCAGAGAATATTGCCCGCTGGATTGTAGATAATGTTGAGAACGGCTGGCGTTGTGAGGTGCAGGAGAGCGAAGGGAATGTTGCAATATACGAGAAAGACTGATAATGAAAAAAATCTGTGAAATATTCTATTCTCTTCAGGGGGAAGGGCATCATACGGGTTATCCGAGTGTATTCATAAGGTTTTCGGGATGCAATCTGGCCTGTGCGTTTTGCGACACTAAGCATGAAGATGGGGTCTTTATGGAGGACGATGCCATCATACGCGCTGTTAATCTCTATTCCGCCGACTGGATTGTATTGACCGGAGGGGAGCCGACATTATGGATTGACGATGATTTCGTAAGCCTTCTGAAACGAGCCACAGGGAAGAAGGTGGCCATTGAGACAAATGGCACGCGTCCTGTGCCGGAGTCGGTGGATTGGGTCACAGTGTCGCCTAAATGTGATATGGAGGGGGCAGGGCGAGCTCTGGTGGCCGCATCGCATGCCGACGAGTTAAAGGTTGTTGACTTAGGACAGGATTTAGAGCGTTATTTCTCGCTCCCATGTGTAGGCGAAAAGACGCTGATGTATCTTCAGCCCTGCTTCGTAGAGGATGAGGAGGACTTTCGCCGCAACCGCCTGCGCACAGTCAAACGAGTTCTTGCCGACCCGAGATGGACCCTGTCGGTGCAGTTGCACCGCTACTTGCAGATTCCATGAGAATTTGGGAGGCGGGATAGGAGTTTTAGGCCTTTTAGGCGATATAGGCAAGATAGGCATTGATAGGCTGAATAGGCTTTATAGGCCTGTAAAGAAATTAAAATTAGAAGGAGGCGTAACAACGCCTCCTTCTAATTTTATAAATTAATTTTTTCAAGCAATCTATAGTGCTCATCCTCATCAGATAGAGGCTTTGCTGCGACCTCTTTTGGGTGCCGGTGCCGGAGCCGGTGTATCTTCGATTCCGGCAAGGGCGCCATCGATCATGATTCGGCCACAGTATTCGCATACGATCACTTTCTTGTGCATCTTGATTTCAAGCTGGCGCTGTGGAGGAATGCGATTAAAACATCCGCCGCAGGCATTACGCTGTACGGTCACTATGCCTAACCCATTGCGTGCATTCTTGCGGATTCGCTTGAATGCCGCGAGAGTGTAATCGTCGATCAGGGGTTCAAGAGCTTTTGCCTGTTCGCGAATGGCTTCCTCTTCCTGGCGGGTTTCATTCACAATCTCGTCGAGTTCCTTTTTCTTCTGCTCAAGGATGTGTTCATTATCGGATAGCTCCTCCTTGTCGCGCTCTATTTCCTGAAGTTTGACCTCCTGTTTTGCCTTGGCTTCACGGATATGCTTCTCTGCAAGCTCTATCTCGAGAGTCTCGAATTCTTTCTCTTTTTCAAGGAAAGCGAACTCGCGGTTATTGCGCACGTTATTAATCTGCTCTTCATATTTTGCAATCTTCTGACGGCGGTCTTCAATTTCGCCGGTCTTTACGTTGACAAGAGCCTTGAGATCTTCAATCTCGTCTTTATGTTTCTGAATACGGGTCTGGAAACGTACAATCTCATCTTCACGGTCTTTCACTTCGTTGGGAAGTTCGCCGCGAAGAATCTTGATATGGTCGATTTTTGAGAGTAAAGTCTGAAGTTCATAAAGGGCTTTGAGGCGCTCTTCTACACTGCGTTCTTTCTCTTGTTTTTTTTCTGCCATAATATATTTAATGATGTATTATTATCAAATGACTCCAATAGGACAGGATTCCTTTTCGGAGAAATATACAACTGAATCAGGGAATGAGTCGCGAATAATCCTTGAAAAGATTTTCCGTGAACACATTTCGCTTTCATAATGACCGATGTCGGCAATCAGGATGTCATCACCAAAAGAGGCGAAATCATGATATTTGACATCGCCTGTCACAATCGCATCCGCTCCCTCTTCAATCGCTTTCCTGATAAGGTAAGCCCCGGCTCCACCGCACACTGCAAGGCGCTTTATTACCAGCATAGGGCTATGGGTGGAATAGCGAAGGGCCTTGACATTGAATTTTTCTTTCAATTTCCGGAGAAACTCAAGCTTAGGAGTGGGATTGAGGTTGCCGATTACACCGATACCGGCCGACAGGTCGCCCGGCTTTGGGTCAAGCACTCGCATATCTTTCATTCCAAGGATATGTCCGATTTCAAAGCTGATTCCTTCGTGAGCGGCATCAAGATTGGTGTGGGCGGCATAGATGGCCACATTGTTGCGGATTGCTTCAATGACAATACGCTGAATGGCGTTATCGCCCGTTATATTCTTCAATCCCCGGAAAATCAAGGGATGATGAGAGATGATCATATTGCAGCTTCTCTCAACGGCTTCCCGGAGAATCTCTTCAGTGACATCAAGGCATAGGAGCAACCCTGACACTTCCATGTCGGGGTCTCCTACCTGAAGTCCTGCATTATCATAATCCTCCTGCAATGCCTTGGGGGCATAGGTTTCGATTACCTTTGCTATATCCCTGACTCTTGTCATTATTTCTTTTCGATTGGTCTTAAGACCTCATTCAATAAAATCTGTTAATGCCAGAGTCGCAGATGTGCCTTGTATATCGCTTTGCAGATTCAGGAGCATAGCGGGCTATGTGACTGAATCAAAAAGCGATAGACAAGGTGCAGCTGCGAGAATAAGGTTTTTTTAATCTCATTAATTTATAAATATAATTAATTCCTCAATAAAATGTTTTAAGTTACCTTCTGTCCGGCTCTCTTAGGCTCAAATATCCTTTTTCCTCCGTCGCAACGCAAAGGTTGCTCCTTCTAAAAAAGAATATTTTAGCTCTAAGATAGCCGCTCTGGCATTTAAACATCTTTTATTGAATGAGGTCTTAAATCGAGATAAAGCTCGTCGAGCTGTTCCTGCGCAATAGGCGATGGCGACTCATTCATTGTGTCGCGTCCGGAGTTGTTCTTTGGGAATGCAATCACATCGCGGATTGTGTCAAGGCCGGCTAAGATAGAGACAAAGCGGTCGAAGCCAAGGGCAAGGCCACCGTGAGGGGGCGCGCCATATTTGAAGGCATTCATAAGGAAGCCGAACTGTTCGTGCGCACGCTCCGGGGTGAAGCCAAGGAGCTTGAACATCTTGTCCTGAAGCTCTGAATTATGAATACGGATTGAGCCTCCTCCCAATTCGGTGCCATTGACCACAATGTCGTATGCTGTGGCGCGAACTTTACCCGGATCGGTGTCGAGCAGTGGTATGTCGTCCGGATTAGGTGAGGTGAAGGGGTGATGCATTGCATAAAAACGCTGAGTCTCATCATCCCATTCGAAAAGCGGGAAGTCGATCACCCAAAGCGGAGCGAAGGTGTTCTTGTCGCGAAGGCCAAGACGGTTACCCATCTCAAGACGCAACTCACAGAGCTGTTTGCGAACCTTCATCGCGTCGCCGGTCATGACAAGGAGCAAATCGCCGGGTTTGGCTCCGGCTTTCTCTCCCCATTTCTGAAGCTGTTCGGGAGTATAGAATTTTCCGACGCTGCTCTTGATCGAGCCATCGGGTTCGAACTTAACCCAGATAAGCCCTTTGGCACCAACCTGCGGACGTTTCACGAATTCGGTGAGCTCATCAATCTGCTTGCGGCTCCAGGATGCGCAGCCTTCTGCAAGGATTCCGACAGCCAATTCAGCATCGTCGATAACACCGAACCCAAAACCTTTGGCCACATCGTTTAGCTCAACGAACTGCATGCCGAAACGGATATCAGGCTTGTCGGAGCCATAGAGACGCATGGCATCAGCCCAAGTGATGCGCGGGAAAGGTTCTGTGAAGTCTATATGCTTTACATATTTGAAAATATGCTTCACAAGGCCCTCGAAGGTGGAGATGACATCTTCCTGTTCCACAAAGCTCATCTCGCAGTCAATCTGCGTGAACTCAGGCTGGCGGTCGGCGCGTAAATCCTCATCGCGGAAACATTTGGCAATCTGGAAATAACGGTCATAACCGCTCACCATGAGGAGCTGTTTGAATATCTGTGGACTCTGAGGAAGAGCATAGAATTCACCCGGGTTCATTCGGGAGGGAACCACAAAGTCGCGGGCACCTTCCGGTGTAGATTTCACAAGTATAGGGGTCTCGATTTCAAGGAAACCTTCAGAATCGAGATAGCGGCGGATTTCAAACGCCATCTTGTGACGCAGTTCAAGGTTCTTGCGCACGCATGGACGGCGGAGATCGAGATAACGGAATTTCATTCTCAAGTCGTCGCCTCCGTCGGTGTTATCCTCAATTGTGAATGGGGGAATCTCACTTGTGTTGAGCACCTCGAGAGAGTCTGCAATCACCTCAATGTCGCCGGTAGGGATATTAGGATTTTTTGAACTTCTCTCGGCTACAGTGCCGGAGATCCTGACAACATATTCGCGTCCGAGAGTGTTGGCCTTATCAGTCAGGTCACGATCGATTTCATTATTGAAAACAGCTTGAGTTATGCCGTAACGGTCACGGATATCGACAAATGTCATGCCACCCATTTTGCGAGTCTTCTGGACCCAGCCGGCGAGGGTGACTTTCTGACCGGCATCCGAAATGCGCAATTCGCCGCAAGTTTTGTCTCTATACATTTCTATGTTAGATAATTACCTTGATATTTGTAGCAAAAACCGCAGGCATAAGGCCGTGATGGCGACCTTGTGTCTGTGGATTAACGTGCAAATATAATAAAATTTAGACGAGTTGTCAAGAGCAACACTGATTTTAGTGTTATTCTTCGGGCATTTCTGCATAATGAAGCACCGTAGGACTCTGGACGTTTACTCCATATTCATTGGCGAAACGAAGTATGGCCCTTGCAAGTTTGGGCTTGAGTTCATCCGGGCAGTAGCGGAAATAAGCTTCTGCGGCCCTTACGTGTGCCGCATCGGGCATTGGATACTCGCGTCGTTCGGGAAGCCCGTAAACGCTATCGGGAAGTTCCCTTCTTTCTTCTGTGTCTAATACGTCTGACATAATGTGTGTTTTTAAATAATTTATTTTTTTAATTTTTTTCTTTGTAATTGTAAACAAAAATGGGTTGAAAAGGATTGTAACAAACAAAGAATTAACTTATTTTAAACCAATTTGACGATATGTGGACATTCGAGACATTCAAAGAGGAAAATGGCCGTAAGCTTGAGATATGCGGCCTTGAGGGGATGGAGTCGGTTGTTGACTTCGGGCCTGACAAGGGTATGACTCTCAGTGAACTGATCGCCAAATATGATGGCGAACTGGTAGGGGCTCGAACGTTTTCACGCTTTGGAACTTTCTTCCCCCTTATAGTGAGTCAGCAAGAGAGACGCATAGAATTGCGTTTTGTTGACAATGAGGGAACAGATGCTTTCCTTGCCGGGATAGAAATTTTGCCTGATTCAACGTTCTGCATTCAGGATGCAATAGGATTGGAAAAGGGTGATGAACCGGTTATTTATGACGCAATTCCCGACATTCCGGTCAATGTGGTTCGTTCCCCTCATTTTACGACCAATATCCTATGTGTGGACCGAGAGGTTATGCGCGATTATATAGAGAAAGATACCTTTGTTGTTATAATTGCCCTTGAGGGGGAGGCGTGGCTAACCTCGCGCAATCACCGGATGCTTCTGAAGTCTGGACATACAGCCCTTGTGTCGGCGCTCTCCACCGGACTCAACATAGAACCTGTTGGCGAATTCACTGCTTTGGAAGCTTATATGTGAATCTGCAGGATAGGGTTATGAGGTTATGAGGTATAAGAAATAAGTTAATAGGGGAAAATGTTGAAACTTCGCTGTGTCTTCTTATCGGCTGCTTCGAAGGCTTTGCGATAAACCTCTATGGCGAAATCAAGAATTGCATCTTTTCCTTGAGCAAGCTCCTCTTCGGTGCAATGCACTTCATATCCTTTGGAGGGGTCAATTCCAAACTCTGTAGGTTTGTCATCGCTGTCGGTGATGGGGCAGGCTGAGAAACGTATTGCCCACCCGTTGGGAAGTTCTGAAGAGAAAGGGAGTCCGCCCCCACCTCCAGTGCTCGCACCGCATATCCTCACATTGGGAAGAGATTTCATCACTGCCACAAAGTTATTGGCGGCTGAATAGCAAGACCTATTAGTTAAAACGATTATGGGACCCTGATAGCGGACATGGGTATTATCGGCCGGCTTGAATGTGATTTTGTAAGGTTCGGAAAAAGCATCGGATGACGGACCGGTCTTATGCCGGATATAGCCTCCGCATATCTCTTTGTCGATGAACCGCCCCACAAGAGTGTTGATGTTTGTCAAAAGGCCGCCCCCATTGTTGCGGATATCTATAATCATCCCTTTGGCTTTCTCAACACCGTAAAGCACAGCGAAAACATAATCAAGACTTGTCTCGCTTATCTGATTTGAGAATGAGGGACAATATATATATCCAATTGAGTCGGGCAACATCTTATAGTTCATCCCCGATACCGACATGTAGTCAAAATCGAGATAATATTGCTGGAGTGTCCGGAGGTTGAAATCCTGAGGATAATCGGTCCACCATTTACGGTAATAGCTTGTAGAGAAACGTGAAGATAGGTTCACATGGCCATCCTGCAATTCATCCAGGAGGTCGGACATTATCTTGAAGAGTTCGAGCTGGCCCGTTTCCGGCTTTACCTTTGCCCGATGTTTTGCGCATACGGCTTTCCAGTCTATCCCTTTCTCTTCAAAATAGCAATATCTTTGACCGACAATATCTGCGAGCGCGTCGAAATTGCCTAACGGGTCATCTTTATAATCAGGAGTGTCGTGACAGGCAGAGAGCAGGAGGAGAAAGGTGGAGAATATGATTGAAATATATTTTGCCATAACAAGGAATCAAGAAAAGGTGTTACAAAAATCAATAGCCTGCATAGTTGGCCTTGACTCTTTTCTTTAAGCCAAGGCCTTGTGGGATTACGCCGATTACAAAAGAATTGACAGCTGTTCGGGTGACGAGATGGTTGGCATAGACTGAACGGTAGTCATATCTATACCCGAGTTCCATTGCGGTCCGTCCGAAATCAAGTTTAATTGAAAGCATATTGTTCACTCCGAAATTGTTCCCCCACCATCCGCAATGAGCTAATCCTTTATGATTGCCGATATATATTTCATAGAATGTCTCGCCATATTGAGGGGAGAAGAAACCTCCTAATACAGGGAGTTGCAGACGGTCAGTGATCAGGATAGGAAGTTTTCCAATCTTGAAATGATAAGAGAGAGACAGATCAAGATCAATTCCGGCAGAAGCCAATGCCGTGACAGGGTTATTGCCGTTTCGTGTCAGATACAGGGCTCCTCCGTTTATGTCAAGAAGCCCTCCCGCTGCCAATTGAAGGTTGTTGGGCATCCGCCATCTGTAAGCCAAGCCCCAGTTGAAACGCGCATCAAATCCCAGCATTCTTGCCGAATGAGGGGGATTAAGCATATTTCGATAGTTCATCCCTCCGGCAAAAGTCATTATCAAATGCTCCGGATTCTTTTGAAAAGCCTTCATCCATTCTCCTGATGCACCCCATAAAGTGCCGGAATACCGGAGTGGAGAGAGATATGTAGAACGAGCATTGGCGGCACCAACTTCAAAGCGATAAGTTGATGTGACAGGGCGCGGAAGCGAATCCTGGGCAATTCCCATTTCTGAAAAAATCGAGGAGATTGCCATTATCAGGATAAATGAAAAAAACTTAAACTTAGTCATCGAAGTCAAAAAGGGTGGGTTCGTTATTATCGGCAAGAGGAGCGTTGGAGGCCGAGGCATCGGTCATGTCAACATATTCCACTTCCTCATAGCTTTTCTCATCAGGCTCTGCCACCGGTTCCTCCGGCATTTTGGTCGGCTCTATTTCCTCCACAATGGCGACTGTGTAGTTTGAGAGCCGTTTCCCCTTGGCTTTGAAACTCTTCACTCCGATAAACTCATCAGCTTCAATCTCAAGGGGAGGTCGGACTGCATCAGCTCCGCCGAACTCTACTTTCAAACGCGGATAAGGGGTATCGGTGAGCAGAATCACCGACGACTGTTCGTCGGAGCCTACAAAGCGCTGAGGCTTCGGGGAGGGTTCGAATGAAAATCTTTTCAGATATGGATAGCCCAACGAAGCATCATTGAGGACAAGAGTCCAGATTTTGTGAGGATCAAACTTTTCAATTTTCAAGATATTATCCTCATAATGGTTCGTATCGGAAAAAGAGGAGGTGAAATATTCACCATTCTTTGTGATCACCAGCACCTGGTCTTCGCCATGGAATATTCCAAGGCTTTCTCCACGGCCGTCGTAGTTGAGTCGAAGCACATCACGGTCGAACCAAACCTCGCGACCGCCAAGAGTGCTTGCCCCTCTCTTCTCAAGGGTTATCCCTTTGCTCTCAATCTTATATTTAGTCACGAGATTGCCGAGCGATTCCTTACCCTTTACAGCCAATTCGGAGAAATTAATGGAAAGGCGGCGGTTTCTGGGCCTGCGACCCGATTCATCGGGTTCATCCTTTAGCAAAACGCGCACTGTCTCAGCTTCGCCGTTAGGATTGCATGTGAGCCATAGGATCTTTGATCCCGGGAGACCCTTGGTGATGTCATATTCCTTTTCGCGAGTTAAGCCAGTGATATAGAATCTCTTCATGTATGAGCTACCTCCCTTTCCGTTAAGGTAGATCACATTGTAGATGGTGCGCTTATCCCCTTTCTTGAAAATTCCGATATGTATGATATTCTTATCCACGAAAAGTTTCTCCTGCACGCGGACAATCTTATATTTGCCGTTGCGGTAAATAACAAGAATATCATCTATATCCGAACATGTGAACAGGAATTTCTTATCTTTAAGCCCGGTTCCGATGAAGCCTCCCTCCTCGTCGTGATAGAAACGTTTATTCGCCTCTGCCACCTTGGCGGCCTCGATGGAGTCGAATCCGCGAATCACAGTGCGACGCGGGAAGCGCGCTCCATATTTCTCTTTAAGATGCAGATACCATTTTTCGGTAAATTCCACTATATGTTCGAGGTCATATTCAATCCTTTCAATCTCCTCGTCAAGGCGTGCAATCTTTTGGTCGGCCTTTTCAGAGTTGAATTTCAGGATGCGTCCCATCTTGATTTCCCAGAGCTTGATTAGGTCATCTTCGGTCAGCTCCCTGAAAAACGAGGGCTTGAATGGTTCGAACAGTAGGTCGAGACGAGAAATTGCAGTCTCCATATCGGGAGCGCCCTCAATTTCCGGATCTTTATACATCCTCTCCTCAATGAATATTTTTTCAAGAGAAAGGAAGAGCTGTTGCTCCCTGGTCTCGCCAAGTTTAATGTCGAGTTCCTGCCGGAGCATCTCTTGCGTATGATCCACAGAATATTTCAGCAGGTCGCTCACTGTCAGGAATTCCGGCTTTCTGTCGCGGATCACGCAGCAGTTAGGGGAGATGCTGATTTCGCAATCTGTGAAAGCATATAGGGCATCGATAGCTTTGTCGCTCGATGTCTGAGGAGCAAGGTTTACCAGAATCTCGGCAGTGGCTGAAGTATTGTCTTCAACGCTCTTTATCTTGATTTTTCCCTTCTCCACAGCTGAGAGGATAGAAGGGATGAGGGTAGTGGTGGTCTTTCCGTAAGGGAGTTCGGTAATGGCCAAGGTCTTGCTATCTATCTTCTCGATTTTGGCCCTCACTTTAACTGAGCCGCCGCGCCCGCCATCGTTATACTTAGACACGTCGAGAAGTCCGCCGGTCTGGAAATCCGGAAGCAATTTGAATGGGCGGTTATGCAGATAATCAATGGCAGCATCTATTATCTCATTGAAATTGTGGGGGAGGATCTTCGATGAGAGACCTACAGCAATGCCTTCGACTCCTTGTGCGAGAAGCAAGGGGAATTTCATGGGAAGGACCACAGGTTCATCCTTGCGTCCGTCGTAAGATGGAGTCCATTCCGTGATTTTAGGAGAAAAAGCAGTTTCAATGGCAAATTCCGACAGACGAGCCTCAATATATCGGGGTGCGGCCGCCTCGTCGCCAGTAATGATATTACCCCAGTTACCCTGAGTGTCAATAAGCAACTCCTTCTGTCCGAGCTGAACGAGAGCATCACCGATCGAGGCATCACCATGGGGATGATACTGCATAGTGTTACCCACAATGTTAGCCACTTTGTTGAAACGCCCGTCGTCGATGGTGCGCATCGAATGAAGAATCCTTCGTTGCACAGGTTTAAGGCCATCCACAATGTTGGGGACAGCGCGTTCCAGAATCACATAGCTTGCATATTCAAGATACCAAGAGCGGAACATTCCTGAGAGAACTGTCTTACGCTCTGTTGGAGACATGTTAGGGTCGTTTTGTTCGGTTCTTGTTTCGTCGATATCAGACATTGAAAGGCTTTTCTAAGTTTTTATCCCCAAAGTTAGCAAAAAATCCTTAAATTTTTGCTAACTTTGACCTTGAATTACAAAAAGAAAAATAAAATAAGTAATTATGCAGTATTATATTAATCTCAATGGTCAGAGCATCGGGCCGATGAATGAGGAGCAGATGATGGCCTATCCTGTTGGCCCTGACACTCAGGTGAGTCGTGATGGCGGCGCATGGCAACCCCTTTATACCTATCCCGAACTTATGCAGCGCTTGCAGATGAGAGGCGCGAATCAGCCGATGAACCAGAGCGAGGTTACTTCAAAGAAGACGTTGTGCGGTATCCTTGCAATTCTTGTGGGCACCCTCGGAGTTCAGTATTTTGTTATCAATAAGGTAGCGGCCGGTTTTATCACTATTCTTCTCTCAATAGTTACCTGCGGTCTCTGGGGTGTGGTGACGCTGGTGCAGGGAATCCTTATGCTCTGCATGTCGGACGATGAGTTCAAGCGCAAATATCTCGAATCAACTTCGACATTCCCCCTGTTCTAAGGCCTCATTAACCGGTTCTTTGATGCCGGTCTAAGGAAAAACTATTTCAAAAACGGAAATGCGATGTGGCAATCTCAAACGAATTGTCACATCGCATCTGCGTTTAAAACTGTTTACCTTATTCTTTTTGAGGTAGGAAAATGCCGTGATAATAAAGAGAAATTTCATAATCCTTTACCTTGCCCTCAAGAGATTCCTTAGCCTCTTTATATGATGAGACTCGCGAGAATGCACCTTCTATAGCCTTAAAGCTCTCAGGGTCAAAAATATTTGCCGGATTCAATTCGCCGGAAGCAATAAATTCCCCTAAATGGGAAGCTATGGTTGAAAGGGCCAAAGCGCGTTCTGAAGCTATTTCCGGCAGGGATTTCCCTTCGCGGAACATTTCAAAAGATTTTCTCTTTGAATATCCGCGAGGCTTTTTCTCTTTAGGCTCTTTGGCACGGGCTTTCTCCTTTGTTTCCTTCAATTTCTTTTTTTCAGCTTTTTTTCTCAGCTCCCTGTTGGCCGATGCTTCAATCACAGCCGAAGCTTTAGCCTTAATGTATGCCCCTGTAGAGAATGGGAGATTAGCCATTTGCTTTAGAGTGTCAAATTTCACCTTCAGCTGGAATTTGACAGCTTCATAGGCATTTGTGAGTCGATTCACGTAAGCCGAATTATCGAGGTTTACCGTAACGCTATCGGTCACATCAATCACCTCTTCAAGAAGCTCAAGGAAATAGTTGCATCCGTTTTTCACTTTATCAATGAAGTCGGGATGACGCTCCAGCTGTTCAGGCGAAATAGGGTTAGACGCATAGAGCACAATGAATTTTGATCCAACCTGATCCAGTTTCCTTGTCATAATTTCAGAGGCCTGATGGAAGGGGGCATAATATTCGGGATAAAGAGGGATGACATATTCCGAAACAGCTCTGTGATAGTCGTCGAATGCCACTTTCAAGCTCCTGAAATCGAAAAGTTCCGAAAGAGAATGGCGTGTATATTCAGCCCTCATATTGTCGAGGGCATCAATATCGGGCTTTTGCCTGGCCGATGATTCTATGAATGAATTGACCTTATGATCTGTGATAACGGCCGTGATAGGGATCCTCTGTCCTAACACCAGACCTTCAAGTGAACGGCATCGGCTCAAGGCCACGTATGTCTGGCCCGGAGCGAATGAATAGCCGGCATCGATTACAGCCTTGTCGAACGTAAGCCCCTGGCTCTTATGGATTGTAATGGCCCAGGCCAGCCTGAGTGGCAGCTGGAAGAAAGAGCCGTCGGTGACAGGGGTGATCTCTTTTGTATCCTCATTTATCACATATTTCGTGTTCTCCCATTCCGTGAATCCGACAGTTATCGGAGGCCGTCCATCCTCGGGCTTGACCACTACGGAATCTTCGTTCAAGCCGGTAATGACCCCGAGCAATCCGTTATAATATGCTCTGTCACTTCCCGAATCATTTTTAATGAACATCACTTGTGCGCCGATCTTCAGCCTGAGGGTGAAATCGGCGGGGAAAGAGGATTCCGGGAAATTTCCCTTCACCACAGCTTGGTAGGATGCGCTTGGCGATTCTATTTCGTCGAGCCGGCGATAGTTGATTTCGTCGGCCATGCGGTTGTGGGTTGTCAGGCGGATAAAGCTTTCGTTATTATCCGGATTGAAACCGGGAATGTAACGGCTGTTAAGGAGGTCAAGAATCCGGGGTGTCACATTTCCGTCGCGGACGGCATTGAGAATATTGATGAATTCAGGATCGCTCTGCCGATAGACAGTTGAGAGTTCGATGGTCACAAATCCGCTTTGCCTCAATGCGATGCTCTCAAAGAAATATTCAGATTTGTAGTAAGGGGAGAGAAGTTCCCTCTCATTTTCCTTCATCACGGGAGCAAGCTGGCGCAAGTCGCCTATCAGTAGCAACTGCACCCCTCCAAACGGTAGCGAAGGATTGCGGTAACGCCTAAGCACATCATCGATTGCATCAAGTGTGTCGGGGCGCACCATTGAAATCTCATCTATTACAAGGAGGTCGAGCGAAGCTATTATGCGCCTCTTCTCTTTGCTGAAACTATATCTCCGTGAATCTTTTTCAAGAAAACCTTTGCCCGGGATAAATGGTGAGAAAGCGAGCTGAAAAAAGGAATGGATTGTGACGCCTTCTGCATTAATGGCCGCTACTCCGGTCGGAGCGAGAATTACCATCCGTTTATCGGATGTCTGGCGTAGGCGACGGAGAAATGTGGTCTTTCCCGTGCCCGCTTTCCCAGTAAGGAAAAGATTGGTGCCTGTCTCCTCAATTATGCGATGCGCCAGATTGAGATCACGGTTTAATCGATATGCCCCCTCCGGTTCCGCCGCCATAGAGGAAGCGGAATCAAGATAATCGTAGTCATGCGAGGTGTCATAATAGTTTCTTCCCATTCCGATATATTTTTACCATTCCAACGTGGTTGATGGGATGAAATTAATAAAAAATCTCGGAAATAGACTGAAAGATGTTAAAAAAGATGATATTTTTTCAGAACAGCGGTAACTTTTATGGGGTGAGGAGTGTTATAACACAAAATCAATAGAAATGAGTCGCTTAACGATTCAGAAAAGGAAAACAAAAATCAATATGAAAAAATTAGTTTATTTTGCGGCTGTCGCATTGTCAATGATTTCGATGGCCTCTTGTTCAGGCAATAAATGTGGAGATGGCAAATGTGCGGAACGCCCTGATGAAGTCTATTCAGGTATCCTTCCGGCGGCAGATGCTGACGGCATCAGCTATACCCTTAAGCTTGATTATGATGACGACAAAGCAAACAAGGAGGGAGATTACGACCTCAATGAGACAGTGCTTACAGCTGATAGCACCGGTTTCAACCATAAAGCCACATATCTTTCAGAAGGTGATTTCACTGTGATAGAGAAAGATGGCAAGAAATATATCAAGCTTGTAAGGGATGCAAAAGAATCAAATGCGAGCGCGGCTTCCACGCTTACATTCCTTGTATCGTCTGACTCTACGCTTACAATGGTAAATGATCAGACGCTTGAAGCCGCTCCTGATTCTGTAGGCTTGAACTATACTCTCAAACTTACAAAATAAAAAACATTCCCATTTGAAAAATCGGCCTCTCGCAGGGGCCGATTTTTTTTTATGCTTAAACCGAAAACGAGTTTTCGGTGTTTAGTTTTCATAGCGGGTGCTGTTTGGCATCGGCTTCACTATAAACTATTCTTCAATGAAGATTCCAAAAAATGTGAGAAAACTGCTTCTGCTCCTTGGATTGGGGATGATGGGAATCACTCCTAAATCATTGGCGGAAGAAGCTGTGGAAAACTCTTCCAATTCCCTCCGTTCACCACTCCCCGAGCGTTGGCTATATGTGCCGGATCATTTGCAGACTTCCCCGTCTGAGGACAGATGGTGGAAGGAGTTTGGCGACACAACTCTCAATATGCTCATCACAAAGGCCGAGGCCAACAATTATAATGTTGCGTCGGCATTGAAGCGCATCGAGCTTGCTAATAAAGAGATGGATATAACCCGTGCGGGCTACTATCCTGTCTTCGGAGCATCGGCAGGGTGGAGCGGTAGCCAGCAGTCGGGAGCCGTAGGAAAGAATGTGGCTCCTTCGGTCCGTTCAAGTTATTTCTCGGCAGGGGTGAATATGTCGTGGGAAATTGATATTTTCGGAAAAATCAAACGCCGGCTTAAAGCCGATAAAGCCTCAGTTGAGGTGAGTAGAGCGGATTATGAGGCGGTGATGGTATCGCTCTGTGCAAATGTGGCGAAAACATATCTGCAGCTTCGAACATATCAGATGCAGCATCAGGTTGCTGTTGATCACATCAAATCGCAGGAGAAGGTTTTAAAGATTGCGGAAGCACGTCAGGAAGCCGGCATAGGGGATATGTTGGAGGTTACGCAAGCCCGGATTGTCCTTTATTCCACTCAATCATCCCTTCCCGGCCTTGAATCGGGAATACGCACCACTGCCAATGCGCTTGCCGTGCTTACTGGAGCCTATCCCTCTGAAATTGTGCCGAGGCTCCTTTCTCCCGGCGAACTCCCTAAGGATATGGGCATGCCGGCAGTGGGTGTTCCTGCCGATTTATTGCGACGTAGGCCCGACATTGTGGAGGCCGAGGCGCAGTTAGCGCAATATGCTTCGATGATAGGAGTGGCAAAGAATGATTTCCTCCCTGTCTTAACTCTTGATGGCTCAATAGGCACCTCTTCACGTAACATGAAACACTTATTTGGCGCGCATAGTCTTGACTATTCAATTGCTCCGACTTTGTCGTGGACAATATTTGATGGCCTTGCACGAAATCATAAAACAGCCGAGGCCAAGATTCAATTGGAGGAGGCAACCGATAATTATAACCTCACGGTATTGAATGCCATAGAGGAGGTGGAGAATGCGATAAGCCGCTATAACTCATCGTTGCAGGAGATAGATTGTCTGAATCTTCTTATAGAGCAGAGCAAGAAATCGCTTGAATTGTCGCTTGATCTGTATAAGCAGGGGCTGACTGCATTCAGCAATGTGGTGGATGCCCAGCAGTCATATCTTGAAAATCAAAATTCACTCGTGTCTGCCAGGGGAGATGCCCTTGCGCAGTTGGTGAATCTTTATCAGGCATTAGGTGGAGGATTTTAATTGTAAATGAAGAATAGAATTATGAATAAGATATATCTTTTGATTTTTACGGTTGCACTGATTACTTTCTCAGGATGCAAGAAGAGCGATAAAAAAGGAGCTGAAAAGGCCGGTGTACCGAATATAGATGTGGCGGAAGCATTCACTGATTCCATAACCCTTTTTAAAAGCTATCCCGGCACATTGGTGGCAGGGACTACGGCGGATGTGGTGGCGGAAGTGAGCGGCCGCATCCTCTCCACTCATTATAAATCGGGGGATTATGTGAAGAGAGGCCAGGTGCTTTTCACAATTGAATCCACCACCTACAGAGATGCCGTGACAAGGGCCGAATCAGCTTTATCCACGGCACGAAGCCAGCATGAATATTACACCCGTCAGCATGCCGCTATGCAGAAGGCTCTGGAGGCGGATGCAGTGTCGCAGATGGAGGTGCTTCAGGCTAAGAGCAATATGGAGCAGGCGGCCGCATCCATACGTGAGGCCGAAGCCACACTTTCCACAGCAAGGCAGAATCTGGCGCATTGCAATGTGACAGCTCCCATCTCCGGATACATCAGCAACGGGGCGCCAGATCCCGGAAACTATGTCAACGGCCAGGGGGCTCCGGTTAAGCTCTGCACTATTTACGACAATTCATCAATGATAGCCAAGTTCTATCTGAGCGATACACAATATGAGGAGCTGCTTGGCCGCAATGGCGGGATAAGCTCCTCAATCTATCGCGATGTGCCGTTGCAGTTCAAGGAATCGATTGGACACGATTACACAACCGATCTCTATTATGTGGCTCCGACTGTAAGTGAATCCACAGGCGCGCTCCTGCTTCAGGGGAGGCTTGAAAACAGGAATAATGAACTTAAGGATGGAATGTATGTCACAGTATCGCTTCCATACGGCACAGAACCTAAAGCCGTAATGGTGAAAGATGCATCAATCGGAAGCGACCAGCTTGGAAAATATCTTTACGTAGTGAATGATTCCAATAAGGTTGTCTATACTCCGGTGGAGGTTGGATCTGTTTATCAGGATTCGCTTAGGGTCATCAAATCAGGTATCCGACCTGGCCAGAAATATGTCACAAAAGCGCTGCTGACTGTGCAGAGAGGAGAAAAAATTAATCCTGTGTTAACTAAATAGCCGTTGCCGATGTTTTCAAAATTCTTTATTGACCGTCCTATCTTTGCAACGGTTCTTGCGTTGATCATGGTATTCGCCGGCCTTTTGGCTGTGAATACGCTGCCTATTGCCCAATATCCCGACATCACGCCGCCGACAGTAATGGTAAATGCTTCATATCCGGGAGCTAATGCAGAAACTGTTGCGCGCACCGTGGCAGTCCCTATTGAGGAGCAGGTGAATGGAGTGGAAGGGATGCTATACATGAGTTCAAACTGCGGGTCGGACGGGAGCTATAGCCTAACCATCACCTTTGAAAATGGAACAGATATTGATGAGGCTGCCGTTGAGGTTCAGAACAGAATTTCGCTTGCCGATGCGCAGTTGCCAACCATAGTCACACAGGAGGGTGTTCAGGTAAACAAGGAGTCGAGCAATAATGTGCTGTTCCTCGCGCTCAAAGGAGATTCCACCCGCTACGATGCCCTTTACCTCACAAATTATGCTCAGCTTCATATCACGGAGCCTCTTTCGCGTGTGAAAGGAGTGGGCGGAGTTCAGTCGTTTGGCGCAGGTGAATACAGCATGCGCGTATGGCTGGATCCTCAGGCAATGCAGGCCCGGGGACTTACCCCTGATGATGTAAGGGCCGCTATCCAGTCGCAGAACATGGAGGTTGGTGCCGGCTCGGTTGGAGATTCGGGAAATGGCGATGACGCGGAATTCACATTCACCCTCACAAGCAAGGGCCGACTCTCTTCAGTGCAAGAATTTGAGAATATAGTGATACGTTCAGGCGAAGGCTTCCTGCGCCTTCGTGATATTGCTAAAGTGGAATTGGGCAGCACATCTTATTCCGCGGTCTCTAAAGTTAACGGCCAGGGGGCGGCGCTGATCGGTGTTGAGCAGCTTCCTGGAGCAAACGCCCTTGACGTTGCCGACGGCGCGTTGAAGGAGATGGATGCCCTTGCAGAGTATTTCCCGGAGGGTGTGCATTATGAAGTGGTGCTAAATTCAACCGATTATGTCCATGAGTCGATAGATGATGTGGTTGTCACCTTTGTTGAAACCTCTCTCATCGTTATGATAGTCATCCTTCTCTTCTTGCAGAATTGGCGTGCCGTGATCATACCGATGCTTACCATACCGGTTTCGCTTATAGCCACTTTCGCTGTGATGAAACTGATGGGGTTTTCGCTCAACACATTGTCACTTTTCGGTATGGTGCTTGCCATAGCCATTGTGGTTGACGATGCCATTGTGGTGGTGGAAGACTGCTCGCGTCTTGTGGATAAGGGCGACATATCCCGGAAGGCGGCCGCCACCAAGGCCATGAAAGAACTGACCGGCCCTGTAGTCGGAGAGGTGTTGGTGCTTCTGTCGGTATTCATCCCGACTGCATTCATCAGCGGAATAACGGGGGAACTCTACAAACAGTTTGCACTCACGATAGCGGTCTCAACAGCATTCTCCGGTTTCAATGCACTCACGCTGACTCCTGCGTTATGTGGTCTCTTCCTGACTCCTCGCAAGCCGGCAAAGAACTTCATATATAAAGGATTCAACAAGGGGTTTGAAAAGACTCTGTCGCTCTATGAGAAAGTGATCTCTTCTATGCTGAAACGGCCATTGCTTTCCATGATCATCTTCCTGGCTCTTTCGGGGGTGGCAATTTATGGCTTCATATCGTGGCCAACGAGCTATATACCCTCAGAAGATATGGGCTATTTCATGACCTCTGTCCAGCTCCCGACCGGCGCATCACTTGACAGAACGGAAAAAGTGCTCGACCATCTGTCGGCCGAGATTCGCAAAAATCCATACGTGAAGGATGTGATGATGATCGGCGGTTTCTCCATGATGGGAGGAGGCTCTTCGTCGAATGTCGGCTCGATCAACGTAATATTGAAGCCGTGGAAGGAACGGGGAAAGAAAGGATCTATCGATAGGGTGATGGCCTACGTTGACAGCGTTTCATCCACGATTCAGGAGGCTGTGATATTTTCGGCCAACCCTCCTGCCATTCCCGGTCTTGGAATGTCGTCCGGACTTGAAATGCAGCTCCTTGACATCAATAACCTCGGGGCCCAGGAACTCCTTAAGGCCATAACTGCCGTAAAGGAAGAGGCCGAGAAAGACCCGAGGATTGCGAGTGTGACATCAATGTATCAGGGCATGGTGCCGCAGTATGAAGTGAATTTCGATCGCGACCGCATCAAGATGATGAACCTTACGATGGAGGATGTTTATTCCGTGCTTTCTGCCTATATGGGCGGAAGCTACGTGAATGATTTCGTTGATTTCGGACGCACCTATCAGGTAAAACTCGAGGGAGCGGGAAGTTCACGCCGATCTGCCGATGATATCCTTGCCCTAAGCGTAAGTAACGCGGCAGGGGAGATGGTTCCATTTTCCTCGTTCGCTACAGTGAAACCTGTGTTGGGCGAGCCTTCGGTGTCAAGATATAATATGTATGAAACCGCATCTATGACTGCCACGCCTTCAAAGGGGGTGAGTTCGTCGGAAGGCATCAAGGCGATGGAGGAGATTGTGGATAGGGCAGTGGGTAGAAATTATTCATACGCATGGACCGGGATAGCATATCAGGAAACGCAGGCAGGCACCACGATCAGCTTCGTGTTTATCTTCGCCATCATCATGACAATCCTTGTGCTGGCCGCACAATATGAGAGCTGGACTGATCCGATAGCCGTTGTGCTAAGTATGCCGATTGCAATTTTAGGTACTGTTCTCGGATGCATTGTAATGAGCCAGAGCATAAGCATATATACTCAGATAGGCCTTATCCTGCTGTTGGGAATGTCGGCAAAGAATGCTATATTGATTGTGGAATATGCCATGGATTTCCGGAAGGCCGGAATCCCGATAAGGAAAAGCGCCCACGATGCCGGCGTGATTCGTTTCCGACCGATTATGATGACTGCGCTTGCATTCGTGTTCGGAGTCATGCCCATGATGTTTTCATCGGGAGCCGGAGCAAACAGCCGCATAGAGCTGGGCACGGCAGTGGTGTTCGGCATGGCGATGAATGCGCTCATCGGAACATTATTTGTGCCTAATTTCTGGGAATTGATGCAGCGTATCAATGAAAAATACCTCACCGGCCTTTTCAAGGATCCAAATGCCGGAAAAACCGGTGCCCCCTCTTCCGTGGAAGCCACCGCTGAGGCTGTAGCCAAAGGAGATGTTGATGCTGATTAACTAAATTTACAGATTGTTATGAATAGGGGTGACATAAAGATTAAGGGTGAGATCGATATTAAGGAGAAGGAAATCCTTTCGCGGTCAGAAAGGATTTTAGGTGAAGAGAAACTGAGAAGGCTGAAAGATATCCGGGTAATCGTTTTTGGCGTTGGGGGTGTTGGTTCGTGGTGCGTGGAGGCACTTGTCAGGAGTGGCGTAAGGAGAATCACCATCGTTGATGGCGACCGGGTTGCAGTTTCAAATATTAACCGGCAGCTGATGGCTACCACCGAGACGGTTGGGGAGGTTAAGGTGGAGGCGTTGAAAAGACATCTCCTCACTGTTGCGCCGGAAGCAGAGATTGTAGCAATGCATAAAAATTTCTCTGAGGAGAATGCTGATGAGTTTGACCTTGACAGCTATGACTATATCATTGATGCCATCGACTCCCTTAAGGATAAGGTTGCTCTCATTGAGATAGCCACCAGAAAGCGGGGACGGTTCTTTTCCTCTATGGGAGCTGCTTTAAAAATGGATCCCACAAGAATCAAGGTAGCCGAATTTCGCAAGGCCATCGGATGCCCATTGGCAAGGGCATTAAGGAATAGATTCAAGAAAATGGGATATTTCCCTGCAAAAAAATTCAAGGTAGTATATAGCGATGAAGTGCTTCCTAACTTGGGGCCGGAGCCGGAAGGAGAAAGAAGCGAGACAGACCGCCGAAAAGCTCAGATTAATGGGTCGTTGATGCATATAACCGCTATTTTCGGGATGACTCTTGCCGGATTGGTTATAGAGGATGTAAGATAGATAGGGGAAATTGACTGATTATTTTTACGAGTGCAAGAATATAATAATGATCGCCCGGCATGTTAATGAATGTTAACACGCCGGGCGATTCCGATTGATTAGACGCATAAAAAAGGTTTATGGGGTGAATAAAAGGGAATTTATCGAAAAAAGTTGGTGAAGGAAAGTGAATTATATAACTTTGCAGAGTAATCCCCGATACAGGATAGAATTAGAAAACATATTGTAGTGTGATTGATGGAAGAACCGGATTTCGTCTTGACCGGGAGGTTAGGAGTGCTCCGGTTCTTCTTTTTGATAAATCTGATTCTTATCCGGTGGAAGGGCGATTAAACCATTCAATCCTGACACGATTGAAAAAAGGATAATAAATGAAAATATCTTCTTTCAAAACATCATCACATTATGAAACCCAACAGTCTTTTAAGCACGGCAACAATCATAGTGCTTTCCATAGTGCTCTTCTATCTCCCCTCGATTCTGTTTCAAGTGGAACAGGGAGATGAGATATGGGAATGGGATCTTTTGGGAATGGTTATGGCCACATTCTATACTTCGGCCTTCTGCCTGAATTATTTCTGGCTTGTCCCCACATTGATGCGGCGCAGCGGACGCTGGCCTTTATATGTGAGTGCCAATATGTGTATGGTTATAGTAACAATGATATTCATTCCTTTATGGATGGAACTTCATGGCGGGCTGCCGAATCCTGCCGGAAAGATGAGAGGCGATGTGTCGTTGTTGCGCTATATTGCAGGCTATGCCGGCTTCTCGATACGCGACGGCATCATGGTGATACTTGCAGCCGCTCTCGGATATGCCGTCAGGTTCGGAAAGGAGAAGGAATATATTCATACAAGAGAACTTGAATTGAATGCTGAGCGGCGTCAGATTGAGTTGCAGAGCCTAAAGGCACAGCTGAATCCCCACTTCCTTTTCAATTCGCTCAATAATATTTATGCCCTTATAGGTTTTGCACCTGACCGTGCCCAAGATGCGCTCCATACGCTAAGCAGGATGCTGCGTTTCATGATTTATGACTCATCCGGCGAGGTGGAATTAGAGAAGGAGGCTCAGTTTATCGGCGAATATGTGGAGTTGATGCGTTTGAGGCTTGGCGATATGTGCGATCTTGAATATAATTTATCTCCCGAATTGCCGCCGAATGTCAGGATAGCCCCGCTCCTTTATGTAACATTAGTGGAGAATGCATTCAAACATTCATCCTATAACGGCAGCGAATACTATATTCATATCTCGCTCTATCCGGAAGCCGGAAGAGAGAAGGGGGAGGGGAAGAAACTCGTGTTTAAAGTTGAGAATACCTTCTCTAAGAAGGAAGATGATGAATGCGATGAAAGTGAACGCTTAGGGATTGGACTCACCAATGTGCGAAAGCAGTTGCAATTGCTCTATCCCGGTGCAAACAGCTTTGAAGTTGATGCGGAAGAGGGGGTGTATTCAGCCTCAATAACAATAGATGTAGAGGCATTGAAAAATTAAATCAGGAAAAGAACGTTAGAATATTATGGAACGATTGTTGAGCTGTATAGTAATAGATGATGAACCTTTGGCGCGCGAGCTGTTGAAGAATTATGTGGAGCGCACGGCAGGGTTACGGCTTGACGGATGCTTTGAGTCGTCGGCAGATGCAGTGAAGATGGTTATGTCGGGTGAAGTTGACCTTGTGTTGCTCGATATCAACATGCCTCTTATTAATGGCATAGAGTTCGGGAAAATGATTCCCCGGAGCACCAGGATTATATATATCACGGCCTACGACACCTACGCTCTTGAAGGATTCCGGGCCAATGCGCTCGACTATCTGCTTAAGCCGGTGAGCTATGGCGAATTCCTTAAGGCCATCGGGAAGGCTCTCGAATGGTTTGCAATGAAAGAAAGCTATGAGAAAAGTCAGGTTCCGGCTCCGGCTTCCGACACCATAACCATAAAGGCCGACTATAGGCTTGTGCAGATGAAGACCGACACCATTCTTTATATAGAGGTACGCAAAGACCGACTCATATTCTTCCGAACCGAGGGGGAGAATATAAGTTCGGTGATGAGCATGCGGGATATCGAGGAGATTTTGCCGGCTTCGAAGTTTATGAGGGTTCACCGGTCGTTTATTGTAAACCTTCGCAACGTTGAAGTGGTGGAGAGGAACCGGATTGTTTTCGGCAAGGCCTACATACCCATTTCCGATTCGAGAAGGGAAGAATTTCTACGTCGTGTAGGCGTAGGAGGGCGCTGAGGGCGTAAGGAAGAAGCAGAAAATATAATTTTCTCAATAAAGTTGGGATGTCAGATGTTATTTTTCGGATTTTAATGGCGAAATATTCAGATTTTATGATTAATTTTGCAACTCAAAATAGATTTTAATAATAGCAAGTTATGACAAAAGCAGACGTAGTAAATGAGATTGCACGCTCCACAGGTCTTGACCGCGCGAGTGTGCTTACCACAGTTGAGAGCTTCATGGAGGTTGTTAAAGACAGCCTTGCCAAGGGAGAGAACGTTTATCTCCGTGGCTTCGGCACATTCGGCATCAAAGAACGCGCTGAGAAGCTTGCTCGTAATATTTCCAAAAACACTACTCTTATCGTTCCTGCTCATAAGATTCCCGCTTTCAAGCCTTGCGACACATTTAAAGAGGAAGTGGCTAAACAAAAAGATTGATAGGTAAGAATAGAGAAGTCAGTTTTAGGATATTTTTAACCATTCAAAAAGAGAAAAATCCGTTTTATAAAACACCGGATTTAAGAAACAAACGGGTGAATCAGATGGTATTGATCTGATTCACCCTATTTTTTTTAAAAAATTTCCATTATGTCACCTTTCTGCTCCCGGTTGTGTCTTATAGGTGAGATCTCAAAAATGATAAATGAATAATAACCTATAAAACAGAAAACAAAATGGAAGATATACTTGTGCCGATTTTTATATGTGCCATAATGCCAATCGCAATTGTCTTGATAGTGATGATGGTTAAAATGAACGCGGATAAGCAGAGAGCGAAGATCATAATAAAGGCTATCGAGGCAAACAACAATATAGATGCCGATAAGCTTGCTGAATCTTTGAGGAAACCGCAGCGCACTCCGCGTGAGATACTTAACCTGCGCCTTCTGAGGGGATGCATCTTCACTCTTATTGGAGTCGGCTTGTGCCTCTGCGGGCTTTTGAGCTATTCCGGCGGAATGGAATTTGGTGAAGACAGTGTCTTATTGCCTTTCATGATGGGCTTTGCTTCCTTCTCTGTAGGCCTGAGCTATCTGATTGTCTATTTTGTGACAAGCAAGGAGGTTAAAGCAGAGGATGATTCAAAAAAGGATTGATAAGTTGGTTAGCAGATGACACGCGAGGATTTCATAAGACACGTGGAAGCCACACAGAAACCGTTCCGGCGGTTTCTTGTGGCGCTCTGCTGCGGTGATTCTCAGTTGGCCGACGACATAGCTCAAGAATCTTATATAAAGGGGTATCTGTCGAGCGATGGTTTTCGGGATTCCGATAAATTTGCATCTTGGATCTATCGGATAGGGTATAACACTTTCCTTAATCATCGGCGTTCTTTGAAACCATATTCGGGTTACGCGGAAGCTGAGAAGGTCTCGGCGGAGGAGAAGGCTGATTCAGCGTTCCGCTATCAGGCGCTCTATTCAGCTCTCGACAGATTGTCGCCCACTGAAAGGACTTCAATCCTGCTATATTATATGGAGGGTTATTCTATACGTGAAATCTCGAAGATCGAGAATGTCTCTGAAGATGCAGTGAAGAAGCATCTTCAGAGAGGACGACAGCATTTGAAAGGTATATTGAGTGAGAAGGATTAGATTCTTGACAATTATGGAGGAAGATAAGATAAAAGAGATATTTAGCAAATTCGAGCCGCCGCTTTCGGGGGAAAGCCAATTTTTAAATCGTCTGGAAGAGAATATGCGATCGGTGGAACTGGTAAGGGAACATAGCGCTCGAGTACGGTCTATGAATAGGAAAGCTGTTTTAATCGGCGTTGCAGTTGGCTTTATATGCGGTTTCCTGTTCTCTTTGGCGTTGCCTGCCATAGGGGAGTCTATGATGAAACTTCGCCAGACAGTTGCGGCAGGAAGTTTTCTTGGATTTATATCGCATAACTATCTCCCTATGATATGGGCAATGATTGCCGCGGTGGCAGGGTTCATAGCCCTGAATGCATTTGAACTCTCACTATTCCTTATGGAGAGAAGAGAGAGGGTAGAAAGGTAAAAAAGAGGGGATGCGTCGAGTATGCGCATCCCCTCTGAAAGTGCTATTTGTCAAATACTTTACGGTTGTTTACTTGCAATCGCAGTTGCAACCGAGCTGACTTTTCACGCTCTTCTTGAAAGCCTCGAATTGAGGTGCAAATTCAGCGAAGATGGCGTTGTCAGCGTTTTTCTTGATAACATGGTGCATGAAGCGCAGGGCAAGCACAAATTCTTTAGCATGCTTATCCTTGGCGAAGCCAAGAGCCTTGGCTTTTTCCACCATCTCGGCAATGTCGTGATGACCGCCGAAATTAAAGTTGAGGACTTCGGCCATTTTTCCATCGTTGGCCTCGATCATGTTTACATAATACGATTTCTTTTCCATAGTATAATAAATTAAAATTCTATTGAAGGATGCTCTGGTTTATCCAACTATATCGATTCATCATTTTTTCTTCATCCTTCATAATTATAACAACCCATCCGCTTTGTATGACCCTTAAATAATAATAAAGAATGAAATGTTATCTTAATTTATTTTCCATCTCTATATATGCTATGCTTTTTATTATTATTTTCAGCCGGTTGTGGGTAATTGAAAAGTATAAACCCTAATGGCGGTTCCGTGCGGTTGATTACCGAATCCGCTACAAAATTATGTCGCAATACATCGAATTCAAAAATGGATTCTTTTTCAATTGAATAATATTGCGTTTTTGGAAGTTTAATGGATTGGTATATGACCCGGCTCATTTCAAGAATGGGTGTAATGATTGCAAGTGATGAAACAATGAAAAATAATTTGCGAGTCATCATAGGTTTTTTTTCCAGTTGTGAGATATAAATCATTATCTGTGTCGTCATAAAGAAGTTCAAGGGAAGTTCTACTCTGCTATTGAAGTCGGTAGATGAACCCATGTGAATGAACAGGCATAGAATGGATGTAAAAAAGAGGATGTAAAATTCCGTATTATATTTAAGTTGTTTATATAAAAATGGGATGAAAACAAGAACCTCAATTAGAATTATAATCAAAAAGTCTTTTACTCCGACCAAAGTTGTGAGGAGGTGAAAGCTTATGTATGTCTCTGTCTGATAATTGAACTTGAAGTAGAGCATCACCGGGAGTGCTCCCAGAAGGCTGAGGATGTTTACAGGAGTAAAAAATGATTTCAGACCCTTAAGCCAAGTCCGGCTTAAAACTGATCTTCTTATTATATAGTAAAGAGCAAGAGGGAATAGGCCTACTACTGAAAAGGGTGCTGAGATTGTAAGGAAGCATAATGTTAAAGCAGGCAAGCCCTTATGAAGCCCAGTGGTGAGAAGTATTATGGTAGCAACCCATGAAGGAATAGCCTGATTATAAACCCAGAAAAGCAATGTGGTGTTTGATTCCCAAAATGCTAATGGTGACCATAGTTCAAGATGGAAATTTCGTGGAATGCTTCCTCCTGAGATGAAAATGCCGATTATATCGAGTCCGGAAAAAAAGATGAAGGGGATAAGGTAACGTAATCTCATTTTACCTATTTTTTCAACAGTGAGAAGAAATGCAAGCACTATACCCATAAATCCATACAATAGTTGGCATAATCGTCCCAACCACATGGCTCCAGTTATCTTTGCTACAGCGGCCGAAGGAAGCCAAAATCCTATGTAGTATGTCAAGACATTTTCGCTATCTGCCACAGGCCAAGGTCTGTTGACAAGATCGTTGAAAACCGCATTCCGAAAAGAGTGATCCCACCTGTTTTGCCAAACATATCCTCCTATGCCCGATAAAACAACCCATGCTAACAAGACGATAATCGTTAAATATAGTTGACGGGAGGTAAAAATTACAGATTTGGTATTATTCTTAGACACAATATTATTCTGACTATCCTTGCATAAAAGGACAGGAGAAACTCCAAGCAGTAAGGTTAAAGGAAGTCCAATCCAGAATTTTAACCATGTGCACAGAAAGATGGCAAGAGGAATATAGAGATAATATAGTGCAACTATAAGAAGCTTATTCTTTTGAATTTCGAACTTATTTTCTATGCTTGGATTCAGACTTTTAACTAAGGAATTCATAATAATCTCTTACAAACATTCATAGGTTCAACTCCGATTGCTCTTTTTCATACCGCTCCTTTTATGAAAAGCCCTTTAATTTTCGGAACTCTCGGAGCGGCATGGCGACGCCAGAGCCAAAGAACTGTGAGGGGGATGGCTGTGCCGGCAACGGTATATAGAAGCCAGAAAAGGTCTTCGTGGTTGTTATAATGGATCACGATGTGACAGCCAACCTGTCCCGGGTCGAGTCCATACCACCATATCTTCAGCAAGCTGACGGTCTTCATTGAGATTATATGGAAGATAAAGACAAAAAGGGTGTTATTCCCTATGTAGGTCAGGAGCTTCGCTATTAATCCTCCGGCAGCATCTATCAGTGTTGAGAAATGTTTGGTGACTATGAATCCTGCTACCCCGGTGAGGGGGAGAGTGGCGAGGTCGCGAAGTTGACCATTGTTGTTCATTCCGCACCAGTGGTTCCATGCTCCTATGCACATCACTCCTAAGCAAATCGCTGTGAGCCACCAGCGGTTGCCTATCTTTGACTCATAATATCGGTAGAGGAAACCGAGCCCGAAGAAGAACATTCCCCACACTTCCCGGAGTCCGCCGTTGGGGATTGTCGTTATCTTGAAGCCGAAACCTAACCGGTAAGCGTTGAATCCGAAAGCTATCAGGCACACCGCCGCTACACCGATGGCCGGGGAAAGCTTGGTGGTGGAATCCACAATTTTGTAGAGAATTAAAAACATGATGCTGGCTATCAGCAAACCGCGGAAGAACCAGAAGGCCCCGGCCATAAATTCATCATATCCGCTCATGGAGGTGACGATAAGGAAAAGACGGTGGAAGAAGGTTTTCACATCGTAGGGATGCGTCACGCCACCCTCCCAGTTGCCGAACTGTTCATTGAGCAGGCCGACCTCAAACCAGAGGTTATGAAGAAGTAGGAAAACGATGCTCCATTTCAGGAATGGGATATAAAGGCCCTTGAAACGTTTCACGCAAAAAGTCCAGGGATCCTTAAGATACTTCCGGTTGAAGAAATATCCGGCCGTTATAAAGAATAACGGCATGTGGAAGATGTATATGAAATTGGAAATCAAGTCAGGCGGCTCAGCGTGGCCCATCACCATAAGGATGATGGCGATTCCCTTGCATATTGAGATTACTGTATTTTTCGGCATAATCGATTTTGGCATAGTTCCTGCGGGATACCTCTCTTTTTCTCTTCAGATAAAGAGGTTCCCAATACTCCGCCGTGATGGAATAGGCTAATTATTCCTGTCCTTCCAATAGGAATGATGAACGCGGTATAGGAAAATTGCCATCAAAATTACAAAAATAATGGCGAATAAACCAACGAAACCTCGGATAAGAAGTAACAGTGTGGCAGACAGTATGTGAATCAAGACAATCGTCAGGATTAACAGGATGATGCACAGGGCTATGGAAACAAACGCCCAATGCTTGAGCCGCTTGCTCAATTTATCATTGGAATAGTTCCTAAGAGCATTCTCCATCTCCTGCTTGCGTTCAAAAAAATTATTCATTGGCATATATTTTTTCAATCTTCAATTTCTGCAAGATACTTTTCAAGAATAGGAATCATTGAAGGAACCTCATCTTGGATTGTATCCCATTAATCTTCTCTCTCATAAATAAGAATTTTATCATGTTCCACAGATTTTCGAGCAAATTCTTTTAAACCGCATGATTCCACTAAATCTACTTTAGTTCCTGTTATATCTGATAAATCGACTAACATTCCTCCTATTTTGAAAAGAGAAACAACCCCGTTTGATCGATCATAATCTACGAGGATATCAATATCGCTTTCCGGGGTTTCTTCCCCCCGGGAATATGAACCGAACAACCAAGCCCTTAGAATCGGCTTGGTTTTCATATACTCCTGGATTTTAGGAATCAGACTTTTTATTCTTTCATTCATACTACTCACTTCTTTTGCAAATATATTTAAAATCATTGAGTA
>CAMWXH010000018.1 GCA_947178165.1 uncultured Porphyromonadaceae bacterium
GCGGTAATAGCTCAGTTGGTAGAGCATCAGCTTCCCAAGCTGAGGGTCGCGAGTTCGAGTCTCGTTTACCGCTCTGATTCAGCTAAAGGTCACGGCTACAAGCCGTTGACCTTTAATTTTTGCTTCCTTACAAAGCTGCATAACTTATTTAGCGCAATACCCATGAAAATAATCCGGAACAAGATAATCCCATTTGGAAAGAAATTCTATGCCATCAACCTCTTCGGCATCCTATTTGCAAAAGGGACCTGTGACCGCGTCACGCTTAATCACGAACGCATCCACACTGCTCAGATGAAAGAATTAGCCTTTATCGGATTCTATATATTGTATCTCATTGAATGGGTGATAAGGCTTATCCAATATCGCAATTATTTCAAAGCCTATTCAAACATATCTTTCGAACGAGAAGCATACGCCAACGATAGAAACCTTAATTACCTCTCAGCCAGACGCCATTATTCCTTTCTCGAATATCTCTTCGACAAACATTAATTTCATCAGCTAAACGGTCATCCTCTCTTCTCTCACGCACCATCTTAAAACTTGCTAATGTTACGTTAATAATCCTTTATTTTCCTTTCTACTCATTGCAATTTCGCTCTTTTTCATTTATTTTGTAATAAATTTTCTACAAACTATGGGAATACGCAAATTATGGCATGAAAAAAAGAAAGACCTCCCGGCAGTGATTATCTTCCTGGGCGTGTCAGTCATGCTCGTATTTTCATGTATGTGGGCATATGACAAGTTCATGACATCGGCGCCATACGTAAGTAACGAACGTTACCCGATTCGTGGAATCGACGTGTCGCGCCACAACGGAATGATGAACCTCGATGCCGCCGCTGCCGACGGAATTGAATTCATATTCATCAAGGCAAGCGAAGGGGAGGAGATGCACGACGAGAATTTTCATATAAACTATGACAAGGCCGGCCATGCCGGGCTAAAGCGCGGCGCTTATCACTTCTTTCGCTTCGATAAAGACGGCATATCCCAGGGACAGAATTTCATGCGCGCCGTGGGCGACCGGCAATTGGAACTTGGGGTGGTGGTAGATATCGAAGAGAGCGGCAACGCAAGAAACGTGCCCCGCGATTCAATAATGCAGCGTCTGGCAGATATGGTGGAATACCTCAACATGCATGGCCATCGCGTGATGTTCTATACCAACCGCCAGGGATATGAGGATTTCCTGATGAACAACTACACCGGGATGCCCCTATGGATATGCCACTTCTCCTCCACTCCCTTCGATGCCGACTGGACATTCTGGCAATTCGATCATCACGGCAAAGTGAAAGGTATCTCTTCGGAAGTCGATCTGAATGTTTTCGTCGGATCGCGCAAAGACTGGGAGGCATACCTCAGCAGCGCCGAGACGCAATGAAACACAATATCATATCATCAGTTTACGTTACATAATCGGATTCATTCGCCTTGCAGAGGCGAGAGAATCTGAAAACAGATTCACTAACCGGATATCACGTGAGAAAAAATATATATCTTTTCATACTACCCCTCTTTTTTGCTTGGGTCTTTTCCATCACCTTGCCGGGCTTTGCTCTACCGGCCGACTTTTTCGCCAAGAAATCAGTCCTCGCTGAGGGTAAATGGGTCAAGATTGAAGCCGACAAGACCGGAATACAGTTTATTCCGGCCGCCGCTTTACGCTCTATGGGATTCAATGATGTGGCGAAAGTGAACGTATATGGCACGGGGGGAAGGATGCTCCCCGAGAAGCTTGACTCAACCATAACCGATGACCTTCCCTTGCTCCCATGCGTAAAAAATGAGAAAGGGCTATATTATTTTTCCACCGATGTGGTTTCCTGGCAACCATCCCGCGACGTGCCTTACAGCCACACGCTTAATCCATACGACACCAAGAGCTACTATTTCCTTTCCGACCGCGATGTGGAAAAGAAGGGAGAGGTGTCAAAGGTTCCCGCCCCCGCTTCAGCGTCAGGGCCAATGAAAACCTTCACCGAAAGACTATACCACGAATCGGAACTGGCAGGCTTTGCTGAGACGGGACGCACCCTATTGGGCGAGGATTTCCGCACCACACGCTCCCGCTCTTTCCCCTTCACTTTATCCGGACTTGCCGGCGACAGCGCAATAATCAAAGTCCGCTTCGGAGCCAAGTCCTCCACCCCATCGTCGCTTATGATCTCGGCCAATGGCAAACGGCTCCCCTCCACATCTTCCGACCAAATCAATGAAAGCACTTCAGTGGCTGAATTCATTCGTGCCGTCAACAGCATAAAGACTGTCAAGAATCCAAGCGAGAACCTTAATATAGAGATTTCATATTCCTCCACCGGGAATGTATCAGCCGCGCGTCTTGACTATATCGAAGTATTTTACGAACGCGAACTGAGGCTTAACAACGGTTACCTCCATTTCTACACATCCGATCCCGAAAACTCCGCGGCCTCTATTGAGGGTTGCTCCCCTTCCACCCGGATCTGGGACGTTACAAATCCCTCGGCCCCTCAAGAGATTGAATTCAGTCTCTCCGGATCCGTTGCCACTATAGCCCTTGCTGACAGCTATCACGAATACATTGCATTCGACCCGGAAAAGATAGCACAAAGCCAGCCTGCTTGGCAACCTGTGGCTAATCAGGATATTCACGGAATGGAGACACCCGATATGGTTATTATAACATATAACACATATATGGATGCGGCCCGAAGGTTGGCGACCCTGCATGAACAGCATGACGGGATGAAGGTTGCCGTGCTCGAGCCAGAAAACATTTATAACGAATTTTCCGGTGGCTCTGCAGATGTGACCGCTTTCCGCAAGTTGCTCAAGATGTGGCATGACCGAGGTGGCGAACGCAGCATCCGGTATTGCCTGCTTATGGGCCGTCCCTATTTCGACAACCGCATGCTTACCAGCGAAGCAAAGAACCTCGGGTATCGTCCCATGCCTATATGGCAGGAGCCTTCCCTGTTCACTGATGCAGGCTCCTATTCCACAGATTCATATATTGCTATGCTCGACGACTGTCCGAAAGGGTTCAGCATGGCATCTGCAAAGCACCATGTGGCTGTAGGGCGCCTCCCGGTGAAGAATGCACAGGAGGCTGATGCCGTGGCCGCAAAGATTGAGAAATATGTGAAGGAACCCAACTATGGCGCATGGCGAAACAAGATGATGCTCGTGGCCGATGACATCGACGATGCATCCATGGCTTCGAGCAAGCCTGAGAATATGAACACTTTCATAGATCAGTCGCAGAGCATCTACAATATTCTTTCCACTTCACCGGAAGGGAAGAAATATATCTACGACCGCGTGTATCTTGACGCGCATAAGCTTGAGACCACAAGTGTCGGCCTGCGCTATCCAACGGCACGCGCAAAGATGCTCGCCAACTGGAATGAAGGCGTGGTGTTTACCAACTACCTCGGCCATGCAAATGAGTCCAGCTGGTCGCACGAGAAGATTCTGACTTTTGAAGATATCAAAAGTTTCTCCAACCGTAACCTCACATTCATGTTCGGCGGAACATGCGAGTTTGCCCACTGGGATGGCAACACCGTTAGCGGCGGCGAGATTATGGTGCTGAATCCCACTGCAGGTGCCATCGCTATGGTTATGCCCAGCCGGACTGTATATATCACCCAGAATTACCAGCTAAACAAAGCTATGGCTCCCTATCTCCTTAAGGAGAATGAGAAAGGGGAACGTCCACGCATAGGCGATTTCTTCCGCCGTGGCATGAATGATCTTTCCGACAGCAATAAGCTCCGGTTCTGTCTGGTAGGCGATCCGGCCATAACTTTCCCTCTCCCTACGAATCTCGTTGAGATCGAGTCGGTCAATGGCATCGATGTTTCGACTGAACCTGCCGATCTCCCTGAAATACCTGCATTAGGGAAAGTGGAGGTGAAAGGGTATATTGCCAATCCTGCCGGAGAAAAGGAGACTGACTTCAACGGCGTGCTTGAAATCATACTATTCGATGCAGAGAAAGTTGTTTCGACCAAAGGGTTCGGGAAGGGCCTTGACCGTACCTACAACGACCGCAAGACGCGCCTTACCACAGTCTCGGTGAAGGTGGTTAACGGCGAATGGTCTGCCCGGCTAATGCTGCCTGCTGAAATTGAAAATAACTACTCTCCGGCTCTTATCACCGCCTATGCCTGGAATGAGTCAACCGGCGAGGAGGCGCATGGAATGACTGAGAATCTGTATGTTTATGGTTATGACGATGATGCCGAGCCTGACAACAAAGCTCCCGAAATTGAGAGCTTCTATCTGAATAATCCGGCTTTCACCAACGGTGCGGTCGTCACCTCCAACCCCATTGTCTTCGCCACCTTCTCCGATGAATCGGGAATTAATGTCTCCGATGCTGGAATAGGCCACCAGATGGTGCTGACGCTTGATGGCAAGAAGGTCTTTAATGACCTTAACACCTTCTTCACCGCTGATCCTTCGCGCGAAGGGACCGGTTCGATCTGTTATCCTCTCGAAGGCCTCGAACCGGGCAAACATACGCTCACTCTTTCAGTGTGGGACAATGCCAACAACTCGGCTACGCGTCAGCTTGAATTTAACGTTGGGGCGGCTGTGGATCCTTTGATAACAGATCTTTCAACCAATGTGAATCCGGCCTCGACAAGCGTTATCTTCGCTGTCACCATAGATCGTCCTAACAGCAATGTGGAGTGCAACCTTGAAGTCTTTGACCTTTCCGGGCGCACAGTATGGCAATCAGCCCGCAATGTCACCACCGATATGCAGAGTTCCCTCAGCATATCCTGGGATCTGAAAGATTCCAAGGGTGTGAGGGTGCCACGAGGCATCTATCTCTACCGCGCAACAGTCCGCACTCCGGAAGGCACATACTCTTCAAAGAGCTGTAAACTCGCTGTCACAGCCCAGTAGTTTCCGCTCGGCGGCAGTTAGATGCCACGGCAAGAATGAATCGTGTAATAGCAAAAAGCAATAATGAATCCAGTCAGCAACATAATCCTCCCCGAGCCGACACTTAGGCGCTTGCCTTGGTATCTTGCATACGTGGAGATTCTGCAGAAACAGAAAATTGAGTTTGTCTCCTCAACTCAGATTTCACGCGCTCTCAGTGTGGATGCTTCGCAGATTGCCAAGGATCTCTCTTTCCTTAATATAAAGGGGAAGACCCGCATCGGTTATGAAGTGGATGCCCTTGCTGAGGGATTGGCCGATTTCCTCGGTTTCTCTCAGTGTCACCGGGCATATATGATTGGATGCGGAAGCCTGGGGAAAGCGCTTATACGCGATTCCGGCTTATCCAAATACGGGCTTGAGATTGTTGCAGGATTTGATATTGACCCTAATGTCGTATCGCGCACCGACCTTGGAGTGCCGATTTATCATATCGACAGGATTTATGAGATAATGGAGGAGAATCCCGCATCAATCGGCATTCTTGCCGTACCCTCCGGAATGGCTCAGGAATCGGCCGATATTGCCATTGGAGCAGGGATAAAGGCTATCTGGAACTTCACACCCTACCGAGTGAAAGTGGCCGAGGGGATTGTGATGGCCAATACCTCCATCTATGCCCACCTCGCTCTGATATTCAATCGACTCAATTCATTGGAAAGATGAAAATTATTGCTTTATTACCCGGCTTATTCTCTCATGAGAAATATGGATTGAAACCGACTCTCTCTTATCCTGATTCCTCGATTGTAAAAAACGGGAATCCGGTGTTCATCCCCGACTTCGACACATCCTTTTCAGGCCGATTTTTCTTGGCTGTAAAGATTTCGCGCCTGGGCAAGAATGTGGCCGAACGTTTTGCTTCCAGATATTATTCAGAGGTTGCACCCGTGATTGCAATCTATGCCGACAATCTTCTATCGTCGCTCAAGGCCGCCGGCCTGCCATGGACAATAGCCACCGGTTTTGACAAAAGTCTCGTTGTGGGGAATTTTGTATCCTATTCCGAAATTATCCGGACTGGCCATCTGACTCTTGATGATTCCGAGTGCGGGAAGAAGGAAGTGACTCTCCCTTCCGCCCGGGAGATAGCGGCCGCCGTGAATGAGGTGAGCCGTTACAATTCATTGAAAATGGGTGACCTGATTCTGCTTCCAATTGATTCTGAGCCTTTGTCGCTCAAGATAGACTCTCTCATAACTATTGGCACCGGCAATGAGACTTTATTAAAGATGCCTGTAAGATAAAATAATCATATTAAAAAATTATCGATGAAACGATTCTTTTTCCATAATATATCATGGGCTTTCCTGGCAGGTCTTTGCTTCTTGGCTTTGACCCTTTCGGCGAGCGCATCCGAAAAATATCCTTTCACCCCTAACTCCCGGCTCTCTTCGGGACATTGGGTCAAGGTGTCCGTTCCTGAAACAGGAATCTATGAAATCAGTTATCAGGAACTACGTGAAATGGGGTTCACCGATCCATCTAAGGTTGGTGTCTATGGGAAAGGAGGCATCGCTCTCCCAATGTCGTTCACCGATGGAGAGAACCCCCTATTTTCCGATGACCTCCAGCCTGTCAGTGTGTGGCATCATGATGATAAAGTTTTCTTTTACGGCCGTGCCACCGAAGAGATTGCCTTCAATCCCTCGTCAGCGCAGTTTGAGAGGAAAAGCCTTAACATATATTCGCTTGAAGGGGCATATTTCCTTTCCGACTGTGACGCGCCTATGCTGATGGCCGTCGGCAACAAACCTGACAAAGCCACGACATCCTATTATTTAGGTTTCGATTATATATATCATGAGGCGGATTTGCATCAGAACACCACGGAGACAGGACAGCTTTTCTGGGGTGAAGACCTTATGGCCAACCCTTCCGGCTTCACCTGGAAATTAAACCTTCCTCTCCTTGACATCAATGCGAAAGCCAAGCTGGAATGCAAGGCTTATGCCGCCGACAAGACTACGGGGACAATGAGATATGGAGTGACACAAGCCACCTCAGGCAACCGTTCATTCAATGTGCGCCATCCATCTCCCGCTTCGGGAAATAAGATAAATCCCGAATTCATGCATCTCACCAATCCGGTGATTTCTCTTGCCATTCCTTCCACAGAACTGGATTTATATGTCAAGGTTGACAATCCGAGCGGCGATTTCATCAACCTTGATTACTGGGTTTTCACCTACGGCAAGCTGCTTCCTGATTTCGCTGTTTCTCCCCGCCCTCAGGAGAGGTTGGCAATAACTGCCAAAGGGACTAAACCGGGGACAATGACTGTAGCCCAAGCCGACAAGGTGGAAGTGTTTGACATTACCGATCCCCGTAATATTTCGTTGCTTGCAAAAGAACAAACAGGAGAAGCATCACAATTTTATTTCAACGCCCCCGACCGTTTCCGTGAATTCATTTTCTGCAATCTTTCAAAAAATCAGAAAAAGATTTCAGGTTATGAAATAATTGCCAATTCCGATCTTCACGCCCTCGCTTCGCAAGGGGCCGATTTCCTTATAATCACCTTGCCCCGATACAAGGATTTTGCCGATCGTCTTGCCGAGCTTCACAGGCAACACAATGGCATGCGCGTTGCTGTGGCGACCACTCCGGAAGTATATAACGAATTTTCAGGCGGCATACCTGACCCTATGGCCTATCGCGCAATGATGAAGATGTGCTATGAGGCATCGGCAGGAGATTTGAAAAACATTCTTCTTGTAGGTAAAGCATACGGTGATTTCCGCAGCATCCTTTCCAACAACGGACAGGATGACTATCTGATAGCTTTTCAGGATAATCGCGTCACCAGCGAAACCCATGCCGCCAATGCTATGGATTTCTACGGGTTTGCTGATGACTTCACTTATTCCTCATTCCAGAATAACAATATGCAAGTCGGTGTTGGAATTCTGCCTTTCTTTTCTGAAGAGGAAGCGGAAAACTATCTCCGAAAAGTGGAAAAATATCTTTTTGATGAAGATAAGGCTTCTTTTGCAGGTGAATTTCTCTCAATAGGTGGCGTGGGCGATAACCACACACACGACACACAGGCCAAACAGCTTTCAGAATATTGGACTTCGTATGCCAATCCGGGCCAGAATAATGAGGTGCTGGCACTTGATGCTATGGGTGAGACTGAGTCGAAAAGGAAGCTAATGGCCGACCTTGACAAGGGTAAACTTCTAACCTCCTATTTCGGTCATGGAACCTCCTTCGGAATCAACAGCACATCCGATTTTTTCCAGACAAAGGATATCCCTTCGCTTAAGAATGAGAAATCAGGGTTCATGTTGATTTGTGCCTGCGATCTCTCCGACACCGACCACTCTAAGAAAGGTTTCGGCGAACTTGTCGTGACCGGCACAAAATTTGGCATGTTAGGTTCAGTGATGGCCACTCGCACCGTATGGTCAGGACAGAATTTCGAGCTTGCCAAACTTTTCTCCACTGCCCTTTATGCAGACCCCAACAAGGTGACCGATAAAAACAATCCTACAAAGAAGATCACCATGTATCGGCAGACCACACCCACAATCGGGGAGGTTTTTGCAAGAGCTAAAACTATGTCGAATTACACTAATTCTCTTGCCTATCTTTACATCGGAGATCCTGCCCTCACCATCCCGGTCCCTTTAAGAAGGATTTCGACTGATAGCCCCAAGGAAGCCGCACCGGGTGAAATCATAAGGATAAAGGGAACGGTTCTTACCTCTGATTCCATTCATCTGCGCGACACTCTTCCTATTGATTCATACCGTCTCCCTAAGGATGCGGAATATACAGGGAAAGTTGTGGTGAAATTATTATCGAGTGCGAAAGAATTTCTTTCGAACGACTATATCACCAATACCAAGGCTACGGGCAAACAGCTGTATATCCCAATATCTGATGGCCCGTTTGCGGAATATGGTGCTGAAGTAAAGGGAGGTGAATTTGATTTTCAGATCACCATTCCGAAGTCGGCAGAAATCTGCGAGGGCGACACGTTGCGTCTATGCATCACGTCCTACGATCCGCGGAAAGATCTGGCGGCCTCCGGATGCACTCAACTTAAAATCCTTTCTCGCTCAGAAGATGCCGCTCTTGATAGGGAGGCTCCCACCATAAACATCGTGTATGATGCTGTAGCAGACCGGGTTGCCATCTCCATTTCCGACAACAGCTCTCTTCCGGCAGATTGCCTGGTGGCCGAAATTGATGGAGAGAGTGTCATGCCTGTCCTGCTCAATAAATCTTCAGATGGAGGTTCCCATGAATATGCGATCTATACCGACCGCCTACCCAATGGCACACACCAAGTCATCCTCAGTGCTTCGGATTTGGCAAACAATACGGTTCAGCGAGATTTTCAGTTTGATAAAGAGCCTCCGGCGCCCACGCTTTCACTCTCTTCCGACCGGAAAGCAGTGGTCGAGGAAATAGCATTCAGTATTGACCATCTCCCTTCCACTCCGGTTATTCTCGTCATAACAGATTCTGACGGACGACCTGTACTTAAAAAGTCGCTTGAAGGCTCACATTTCAACTGGAATCTAAAGGATGAGGCCGGAAATAAAGTGTCACCTGGTCTTTATAAGGCATTGGTGAGATCAGCCGATGGCCACGCTCTTTTGGAATATTCTTCACACTTCTCTTTTGCCGTGATAGAATAATTTGGCCATGTCATACTTTATGCCGCTTCCTGCAATTTAACCGCAAATAGGAGTCCGTTCAATAAAAGGTTTGTTGAACGGACTCTTATGCAATATTTGAGTATTTTTTAAGTTATGTTTATATGCGACCGTCCGGTAAATCCCGACATAACAGAATCGGTCAGCTCCTGTTTATGATGAAACGTAACCACATTATATTTCTTTCTCTTCTTCTCACATTAATCCTATCCATTCCGGTATATGCTGAGAATGAAATCAAGGATAATGAATTTAACCCTGTCAATACAGGTGTGACCACCCTGTCAATCGCTCCCGATGCGCGAGGCAGTTCGCTTGGAAATCTCGGAGCCGCGACCGACCCGGATATGAATAGCCAATTCTGGAATCCTTCGAAATATGCTTTCGGATATTCCACCGGTGGCCTATCCCTGTCTTACACACCATGGCTACGTAAGATTGTCAACGATATCTTCCTTGCCAACCTTGCCGGTTACTGGAAAGTTGGCAGCGGTGATGACAAAGCCATTGGCGCTTCATTACGCTATTTCTCTCTTGGTGAAGTCACAACAGGCGGATATACCGACGATGGCTCTCCCACAATGACTATCAACCCTTACGAGTTTGCCATAGATTTCAGTTACTCGATGAAGTTTTCCGAAAAATTCTCAGCGGGAGCTGTGGTGCGTTACATCCTTTCCGACCTCTCCTATAATGATACATCGACAGGCGAAAGCAATACGGCTGCATCGGCATTCTCTGTTGACGTTTCAGGATATTTTGTAACATATCCTATGATTGGACGAAACGAATGCCAGTTCTCATGGGGTTTCGACATCTCGAATATCGGTACGAAGGTGAGCTACGACCATGGCGCCAACAATGCTTTCCTTCCCACCAACCTGCGATTGGGAACCAATTTCATGTTCCCCCTTGCCGATTACAACACACTCTCTTTCGGACTTGACCTCAACAAGCTCCTTGTGCCCACCAAGCCGCGTGCAAAGGATTACCAGATGGAAACAGCCGAAGGTCAAGCGGAATATCAAGAGGCTCTTGACAAATGGGAATCGATGTCAGGTGTATCCGGAATCTTCAAGAGCTTCACCGATGCTCCCGGCGGTTTCAAGGAGGAGCTTCAGGAAATAAATGTATCGGTAGGTGCGGAATATGCATACAACCAGCAGTTCTTCGCCCGTTTGGGATATAACTATGAACATCCTAATAAGGGAGGACGCTCTTATTTCGCATTCGGTGCAGGCTTCTCGCTAAATGTGGTTCAGCTTGATGCATCCTATATGCTTGCCACTGCTCAGAGTTCGCCACTCGACCAGACATTGCGTTTCACCCTCACTTTCGATATGGATGGTTTGCGCGACCTCCTCGGCAAACGTCGCCGCTAAGTCTTAACCTCTATTTTTGCTATATTCTGATATGTTTAGAATCGGACAAGGATATGATGTGCATCGTCTCTTGGAAGGCCGTGAACTTTGGCTTTGTGGAGTGAAGCTTGATCATGAATTAGGCTTGTTAGGACATAGCGATGCGGATGTGGCTATCCACTCACTTTGCGATGCCATTCTCGGTGCATTGGCTCTCGGCGACATAGGGAAGCATTTCCCTGACTCCGATCCGCGATACAAAGGAATTGACAGCAAGAAACTATTGGCCGAAGTTTGCTCACTCATGAGAGAGAAAGGTTATGAAATGGGTAATTGCGATCTCACGATATGTGCCGAAAGGCCAAAGTTGCGTCCCCATATCGAAACTATGCGTCAAACACTTGCAGAAGTTATCAACACCCCTGTTGATAACATTTCAGTTAAGGCCACCACTACCGAGCGACTCGGATTCACCGGACGTATGGAAGGGATTTCCGCATACGCCGTCACCCTGCTTATAAAGAAATGAATCCGCATTGAACCGATGACCGACCTGCTCTATCATCTCATTGTTATCGCGGTTTTAGCTTTCGGAACCATCAAAGGGTTTCGGCAACGTCTCACAACCCAAGTGCCAAGCTGCATCGGCATAGCATTCGGGGTAGTGTGCTCATATATTTTCCGCTTCCCGACCGAAGAGCTGGTGCGTTCATTTCTCAAGGCAGAGGCCACCGGAGTCGATGGTGAGTTTGTAATCAGCAATCTGGCATGCACACTGATCTTCATAATCTCCTACACCATCTTCTATCTCTGCACCTACGTGCTCAAATTCTTTTTCAAGATGCTCGACACCGGGTTGCTTGATAACATTGCCGGCGCCATCTTCGGAGTTATGCGCGGAGCCCTTTACATTTCAATTGCCTATAATCTCTGGCTTTCCCTCTTCCCCGATTCGAGGTTACTGAAATATGCCATGCATGATGACGGGGATATAGTTCACGAAGTAATGCTCATCTCCCCCTTTATGCTCGGAAGCGAAAGCGTGGATGAACTTGCCCACAAAGTCCAGCTCGAACAAGCAAAGAGCATATCATAACGATTGAATCCCTATCAAAAAAATGTTAATGAATTACTCCTAATTACCCTTTTTCCGACAAAATGCAGACCTTATTTGTTTATACTTTGTAAATTTATCTGTAAATTTGCATTACAGGAATGGCATCCTGGGGCAGATTAATTTGAAACATACTAAGTTATAGACAATATATGTTAAAAGTCAACGACTTACACGCAGAAATAAATGGCAAGGAGATTCTGAAGGGAATCAACCTTGAAGTTAAGCCCGGTGAGGTTCACGCAATCATGGGTCCCAACGGCTCGGGGAAATCAACCCTCTCTATGGTGCTGGCCGGCAATCCGGCTTACACTCCCACTGGAGGTAATGTGGAATTTTATGGCAAGGATCTTCTTGCCATGCCTCCTGAAGTAAGGAGCCATGAAGGATTGTTCCTTGGCTTTCAGTATCCGGTGGAGATTCCCGGAGTGTCGATGGTGAACTTTATGCGTGCCGCCGTGAATGCCAAGCGAGCTTATTTCAATGAACCCCCAATGTCGGCCACAGATTTCCTGAAGATGATGCGCGAGAAACGCGCTGTGGTTGAACTTGACAATAAACTGGCTTCACGCTCAGTCAATGAAGGTTTTTCAGGCGGAGAAAAAAAACGTAACGAAATTTTCCAGATGGCAGTTCTCGAACCCAAGCTATCAATCCTTGATGAAACTGATTCGGGTCTCGATATCGATGCCCTCCGCATTGTGGCTGAAGGGGTGAACAAGCTTAAGACCGAGAACAATGCAACTATAGTCATCACTCATTATCAACGTCTTCTCGATTACATCAAGCCTGATTTCGTGCATATCCTTTATAAGGGAAAAATTGTAATGACAGGAGGTCCCGAATTGGCGCTCGAGCTTGAGGAGCGAGGATATGACTGGATTAAGGAACAGGTCGATAAGGAGGGGTGAGACTATGAACGCACTTACACAATATCTTGACCTCTTCCGCCAACATCGCGATCTCCTCGACTCTCATAGCGCCGAGGCTATCAATAGTCACCGCGAAGACGCTTTCAAGGTTCTGGAAAATGCCACCCTCCCCAAAGCGGGAAGCGATAATTATGAAAACACCGACCTTGAGGCAATGCTTGCACCCGACTATGGGTTGAATTTAGCCAAGCTCGATATCGATGTGAACCCCTCCGCAACATTCCATTGCGATGTGCCGCGGATTTCATCTAACCCCTTTTTGGTAGTCAACGACTCCTTCGCCTCATCACCAAAGTCTTTCAACGGCCTGCCGGAAGGTATTGAAGTTGGAAGCCTGAAGGAATTTGCAATCAGAGAGCCGGAAACTTTCAACAAATTTTATGGGAAAGCAGCCGACTTGAAGAATCCGATGGTAGCCCTTGACACCCTCTTAGTGCAAGACGGCTTCTATCTCCGCGTGAAGAAAGGGGTGAAAATAGAGAAACCTCTCCAGCTTGTCAACATTCTTCAGAACGGTATGCCACTTATGGCAATCCGCCGTATGCTTATCATAATCGAGGAGGAAGCCGAAGCCTCTCTTCTCGTATGCGATCATACCCAGAATCCGGAAATTGATTTCCTTACGTTAGAGACTGTTGAGTTATTCGTGGCTGAGAATGCTTCGTTCGATTTCTATAATTTAGAGGAATCGACTGCCAAGACCAACAGGATTTCCACACTGTATCTTTCACAGAAAGCTGACAGCAGGGTGGTGATCGACGGCATCACCCTCTACAATGGTGTCACCCGAAATGAATATTTCTGCCGCTTCGAAGGTGAGAACGCCTCTCTGCGACTCCTGGGAATGGGTATAGAGGATGAGCATCGTTCCCTATCTACCTACAGCAGGATAGATCACGCAGTGGCTCGCTGCCATTCCGACGAACTATTCAAATATTCCGTTGACGATAACGCACGTGGAGCTTTCACCGGACGCATTTATGTGGCAGAGGGTGCTGTCAAGACAGAGGCGTATCAGTCTAACCGAAACCTTGTAGGCACCGATACGGCAAGGATGGAGAGCCGGCCGGAATTGGAAATATATAACGATGACGTGAAATGTTCTCACGGTTCGGCAACAGGACAGCTCGACCAGCTTCAGATGTTCTATATGCGCACACGCGGTCTTGACGAGCAAACCGCACGCCTTCTGCTTAAGCAAGCTTTTATGGCCGACATAATCGATGGCGTGAGAGTGGAGGCACTACGCGACAGGCTTCATCTCCTTGTGGAACGCCGTTTTGCCGGAGCCTCATCTGCTTGCGCTTCGTGTGCCGGATGTAATAAAGAATAATGATGGCAGGATTTGATGTAGAAAAGATAAGATTGCAGTTCCCTATCCTCTCGCGCCAAGTGGGAGGAAAGGGATTGATATATCTCGATAATACAGCCACGTCGCAGACTCCTGTTTCGGTTGTTAACGAGATTGATTATCTATATGAAAACACTAAAGCCAATGTGCATCGAGGGGTTCATACCCTTTCGCAGGAAGCCACCGACCGGCAGGAACATACGCGTCGCCGCGTGCAGGGATGGATCAACGCTCAAAGCTTCGAGGAGATAATATTCACCCGTGGCACCACGGAAGCCATCAATCTTGTGGCTTCCTCTTATGGAGACCGATTCAAGGATGGCGATGAGGTGATACTTACCGTAATGGAGCATCACGCCAATATTGTGCCCTGGCAATTGCTACAGAGGCGCAAAGATATAAAGATTCGCGTGGTGAATATAAACGACCGCGGAGAACTCGACCTGGATCAATATCGCTCCCTCTTCAATTCACGCACCGTGTTTGCCTCCTTTGCTCATATAAGCAATGTGCTCGGCACAGTGAATCCTGTGAAAGAGATGACCGAGATAGCCCATTCACACGGTGTGCCAGTATTAGTTGACGGCGCGCAGGCTTCTCCTCATCTCAGGCCTGATGTGCAGGAGATAGGTTGCGACTTCTATGTTTTCTCCTCGCATAAGATGTATGGCCCGACGGGCGTCGGAGTGCTTTACGGACGCAAAGAGCTTCTCGAATCGATGCCTCCATATCAGGGAGGAGGCGAGATGATAAAGCACGTTTCTTTTGAACACACCACATTTGCCGACCTTCCATTCAAATTTGAGGCCGGAACGCCCGACTTCATTGGAATCGCCGCTTTTGCCAAAGCAATAGATTTCATTGAGGAAACCGGTATTGACAATATACGTCTCCATGAAGAGGAACTTCTTCGCTACACTACTGATCAACTCCTCCATATTCCCGGAATAAAGATATATGGCACGGCACCGCATAAGGCGGCCGTAATCTCTTTCAACGTAGGTGACGCACATAATTATGATGTCGGTTTCCTTCTGGATAAAATGGGAGTGGCTGTCCGCACAGGTCATCATTGCGCCCAGCCCTTGATGGAACGCCTTGGAGTACCGGGCACAGTCCGAGCCTCCTTCGCGGTTTACAACACTTTCGAAGAGGCCGACCGATTCATCGATGCCTTAAAACGAGTGGTGCCAATGCTGATGTAACAACGTAACACCCGAAATCGCATAATGAAGCGGTGCAGAAACTATGAGTCACAAAATTTCTCATATTTTTTGCACCGCTTCATATCTTTTTGATTTAGGTTAAGAGAATTAAAGGGTATCGTCTTGTATATTTGTTGCAGAATAATGAAGTTGTTTAAAATAATTTACAAGTGTTAGAGAAAAGAAAGTTTTAATAATTCCAAAGAATGAATCGCCTATGGATTTAAAGAAAGCATTAAGGATGGTGCATCCTATTAGTGATGATGCAATCGAGGAACTGAAGGCATTGCTTGTTCCGTTCAATGTGGAAAAAGGTGGACAACTCATTGCACAAGGGGTTGTGGCACGCGATTTGTTCATAATTTTAGAAGGATCGTTGCGCTGTTACACTCTTGTTGACGGCATTGAATACACCCGCTGGTTTGCAACCCCTGGAGATGTAGTCACCTCGATGTTCTCCTATTGCCACAATCTTCCGGCATCCTCCACCATAGCCGCACTATCCAATGCCCACGGATATTCAATACGGATTGAAGATGTCAAACGGCTTATCTCAACAAACAGCGAGTGGGCGCAATGGAGCATAAAATATATAATGGAAGGGCTATTCATTCTTGAACGCAGGCAAACCCTTCTGGGCTACGGCGATGCCCAAAGCCGTTATCTCAATTTTCTCAGGGCGCGTTCCGTTGAAACTGTAAACAATATACCCTTGCAATATATCGCTTCATACTTAGGGATGACCCCCCAGACACTCAGCAGGGTTCGGAGAAGGATAGCCAGAGATCCAAACTTATGCAACGGTGAAGAGTTCCCTGAAACAGACTTATAAAATTCTCATTATCCATAAACGTAGAAAAGAGAGACACCCTATGAGGATGCCTCTCTTCTGTTTTCATATTGGATAGGGCAGCAAGACTTACATACGGACCTTCTCTGTTCTCACTGTACCATCGGCTGCAACGGTTCTGCGAATGAGGATCTCTCCTTTCTCAAATGTTGAGCGAGGCATACCTGTAAGGTCATAATATATGGTTTCTCCCTCAGTGGCCATTATGGTTGATATGCCGGTCGTCAGGGGATTAAACACGTATTCATTTGACCAGCAAGACGGAATCTTGCCATAAACCGGTCTAACCTTGAGCACATAATCCTTGTCCTCCATATCTTTTACAGGAAGCTCCGGAGTGGTTACGCCACTCATCGCCTCACCATCAAGCTCTACGTCATAAGAGGTAGGCTCACCGCTATGGTTTGCAGGAGCAACCCATTTAATCACCCCCTCGCCATCTTTGATTTCGGTGGAGAATGTCTCTACTGTAGGATAATCATCAAGCAAGACTTCGTCAATACATAATACGCCATATTCCCCGGTAGCTTTACGGGAAGCGTTGAAAACAATGGAGGCGCTCTTGCCTGCTACTTCCGGAAGAGCAACATAACGGTTCACCCATACATATTCGCCTCCTTCCTCAGCATTTGCAGCAAAATCATCGGAGATTCCGACTTCAAGCACCATCCTGTCTTCTCCATCTTCCCGATAACCTGCAATAAGCTTATTGTCAAGGTCAGGACGAGAAAGATACCAGAATGAAAGAACGGGATACTTCGCGTCGCTCATATTAATCGGGGTGGAAATCATCAGACGGTCAGCATCACCCGAATTGTACGAATCATCGCAGTACGCATAGCCATCCTCCTTTTTATCATCTCCCAATACACCGTTTGCTCCTCCGGAGTAGTATTTTGATCTTGAGAAAGACCAGTCATAATCATCAGGTTCATAAGTCCAGATATTATCCGGTGTAGGCGAATAACCCGATCCCGCATTGAAATGCTCAATGAAGGGAAGGGAGGCCATTGGGCCGACAGTTACAGTCTCGGAACTTGCATCCGTGCTCTCGCCCATTGCATTGTAAGCCGTAACCGCATAGCTGAGGGAAGTGAGTGTGGTCAGATCCTCGCACGGATCGAAGAATTCACATTCCTCCAAATCTTCAGCAAGCAGCGTTTTGTCGAAATAACTTATAACGCGCTCTACTTTATAACGGATTGTAGCCGGATCAAGCCATCCCCCGTGACGACCCTCGGTGGGAGCAGTCCATGAAATCAAGGCCCCCGAATCTTTTGGCAAAGCCTTTACATCAGCTGGAGAAGCGGGTGAATCTGCGCCCACATAGAGGGAATAGGTCTTGGTTTCACTGCTGCCGAAGGCACATTCAGAAATAAGCTGAAACTCGTATGTCATCCCCTCCTGAGCATCAAAGTTGACAGAATATTCCTTGCCGGGTTCAGGATTCTCTATTTTTGTTATTTCATTAGAGGTGTAATCGTCATCCCCGGAATAGGAAAGGGTCAAGGCAGTCAAAGGCATTCCTAACGGCTCTCCATCTTCATTTAGATCTGTTCCCTTGATAACCAAAGATACGGGAGGCTTCCCCTGATCACCGACTGTCACACTAACAAATTCCGGAGTCGAAGGCTTGACTCCTGCAAAAATATATTCACTTGTTCCATAGCCACCGGCACCTTCATCATTCAGAGCCACAGCCTTATAATTGTAGGAATATCCATATTCAGGAAGATCATTATCCTCGAAAGAATAGGTCCGTCCCGGAATCACCTGTTCAAACTTTGCGACTACTACATCATCACCACCAAGACTCCAACAGCTGCGGGTCACGGTCATTACCGATATTCTTTCTGTGAGCGTTTGGGCGTTTACATAGTCGTTGCTTGTGGTGGGGGCAGTGACTTGACCTTTGATGACACCTTTTCCATTTACGACTTCGAAACTTAATTTCACCTCGCTCGGAGAGGCGGGAGGAAGTTCTGCCGACATTGTGAAAGCCGACATGCAAAGAAGAGTGGGTAGTATAAATTGTTTCATATTGTGAAGTTTTTTATAGGGTGGAGATAAAACCTCATCTATCTCCACCCTTTGTTAATCATTGAATTAAAACAGATTATTAGGGTAACAAATGACTTAACGCACTATAGCCTTAACAACCTTGCTACCGGCCTTAACCACATACACTCCGGCTTGAAGTGAGAATCGATCGTTTCCATTAGAAGCACCGGCCATTATTATCCTCCCTTCGGTGTCGGTTATTGTCAAAGGAGTCTCCATAGGAGCCTTGATATTAATGAAACCTTTACCTGAAGAGACCACAACAGATTCCGACATCGCTTCGCCAAAGCCCGATGGTGTGAGTTTCACAACATTCGAGAGTTTAGACTCACCCTTGTCATAAACAACCGCTACGGCGTAGGAATGGAGTTTTCCGTCAACCTCCGGATCAACATAAGACATCTCAACCAAAGGCTTTTCTGTAACCTTCACTCCGTCGCGATACACATTATATCCTATCAGTGACAATTCTTCAGTTATAGCACCGGCAGGGAGGTAAGTTATATCGTCAACCATAAAGACATAAGTGTCGTTCGATACGCAACGAATGGCGAAATAGCGGGCGCCTTCGGGAAGTTCAACCCTCTCCTCAGTCCAGACAACCGGGGCTGAGCGCAAATCTCCGATTCGGGTAAAGTCGGAAACCTCTGTGCCGGTAGTGGAATATAGAACTTCAAATTTCTCATATCCATATTCTGCGGTCTGAGATTTGACATAGAAGGAGATAGTCTGAGCCACGCGTGGCAATTCAGGCGAGATAAGCCAATTATCTCCCTCCCCTTCTCCTCCGAAGGAAGCGAAGTATTTCTCTCCTGTGCGAGGAGCCCATCCGGTGGGAGTGCCGTCAGAATATTCTGTAGGAATGCCGGCCTCTGAAGGATCGAACACAATGAATGCCTGTGGTTTGCCGGCATTTGGATATTGCACCGCGCTTCCGGTACTGCTACGGATTCCGAATGTGGGAAGCCCGTCAACATCCACTGTCCACCAGTCGCCGAAGTCGCTTATCAGGAAGCTATTATATTCCTCTGCTCCATCAGTCACTGTTTCGCCGGACCCCTCCACAATTTCAGGTTCGCTCCACTCCAGGTTAACCCGTCCTGCTTCGTCGAGTTTGCCTGAGAGATCATTAACTGCCGGAAGCTTGGATGCTACCACGCGAACTTCAACCTTCGGCGTCTTATTATCGCCCTCATATTCATCCTTGGCATATTCCAACGATGCCGAGAGTGTAGTCACTTCATTCCAGGTGTTTTCAGGAACGATTTCAAACATCACTTCAACAAACTCATCCGGCTTGATTGATTTCCCCTTAACAGAAGATATCTCCTTATCGTCAGCATAAAGGATCACATTATAATCATCGGCATCATTGAGTCCGCTATTTTCGACACTCACACCAATGGATGTTTTCTCACCCATATTGACTCTGGCCGGCGCATGAACTGCAAGAACAGCGAGATTATTGTCATAAATGTCTTTTACCCTGATGTTATCAAGGTGAATATTATTATAACCTGTGCCTGAACGCGCCTCAAAGGCAATCTGGATAAAGGAGGTGTCTCCAAGATCTGTCAGAGCTACACTCTTCTTGCGCCATCCTTCGTTGCCGCTTTCAGCCGAAGATCTAACTTCTCCAATCTCCTTGAACTCACCTCCATCTTTAGAAAGGAGGAGCTTGACAGTATCGTATGTACCGGGGAGATAATACCACCAGAATTCCACAACCGGGTTCTTGGCGCCTTTCACAGAGATTGTTCCGGAAGTCAACGTGCCTTCATCGCCACTCTCATCAGGAATGAAACTTACAAGTCCGCCCTCGGGATCCTGCGATTCCACGTCGGGATATTCACCCGTAAGCTTGAGCTGCCAGTAACCGTTTGATTCTTCGGGAATGCTGACATCCCATGGATCATTGGTGATTTTTCCGTTAGCGAATGTCTCCACGAAAGGCATCTTGTATGGCTCACCCACCACAACGATATTTGAGAGCTGACCGTAGCCATATCCGGCCGGCGACTGTGCATAAACATAGTAGCCATAGAATTCCTGACGATACCCATTGAGAGGTACGTTCGGATCAGTGAAGGTAAGCTCCTTCACACCGGTTGCAAGCTCTTTCTCATCATTGGCTCTAAGAATGGTATATGTCAGAGCGGAAGGATCATAATAGCCTCCTGTCTCCCCTTCAGCCGGAGCATCCCAAGTGATTGTCACGCTCTTGCCCCCGGTATAAGTGGCTCGAACATTAAGAGGCAAGCCCGGACGGTCGTGGCCTACATAGACGCTTACCTTGCACTCATACCCTGCTCCGACGGTGTTTACAGCTGTCAGCACATAGGTGTTCTCGCTTTGAACAGCTTTTTCGTCAACATATTCAAATTTCTCGCCCGGCTTAACTCCGGTGATGCTACCGATGGGGCGACCGTCACGGACTATCTTTATTTCGGATATATCCGACAAAGGATTCCCATCAACTGTCTTGGTTGGTGCAACTCCCTTAAGGGTGGCTGTCAATGCTCCCTGCGCTCCGGCAGTAGCCGAGAGGGAGGTGATATTGCCAGGAGTCCCAAGCAGCGGGCCCTCCTCTATTGCCATATTATTCACATATAGGAACATAGAATCAGCTCCACTCATGGCGTGAATGCCGAAGAAATATATTCCGTCTTCCTCAACAGAGAACCAACCCTCAATAGTTGACATCTCGGGATTATTGATTACTGTAGGCTTAATCACCTCGATATTCAATCCCTCGGGCGTGGCAGAGGTGCCCATCTTCACTTCAAGACGCTCGGGCAGATAACTGTAATAGCAGCCGGCATCAATGGCAAAACGATACATTCGGCCAGCTTTCAGCCTGACGCGAGGAGTAACCAGCCAGTCATCCATAGGCATGGTATAATTGTTGGCAGTGCTATATTTCATACGTGCTGCTATATGCGCACCATCAAAAAGCCATGTCTCACCATCATTATTTGCATCTATCACCTGGAAATATGCAAAATCATCTTCATTGGCAAGGAAATTATAGAGAGGAGTGTTTGCACTTCCGATTGCAAGCGAATTTGAAGTCATAGTCTCCCCTTCATATCCGTTATAGACCGGTGTAACGGAATAAGAATAAAGAGTCACGTTGGCCGGTTCGGGAATGGTTTCGCTAAACGAATTTCCTTTAAGGCCGGTAGCCACCTTCTTATTATCGGGCATACGGACAATGTCGTAGGTTATGGCATCAGTATCCACAAAACCTCCGTTAAGCGTTTTGTCAGGAGTTTCCCACGTAAGCACTATATCCGTTACGCCATCACCGGGAACCAAATTAAGATTTCCCACTCCAACCGGCATATCTTGGCCTATCCAAGTTTCAACCATCGCCAATGGTGAGCGACCGGCCGCGTTGGTTGTGCTCACATTTGCACGATAGAAACCAGGGCTCGGCACACTTACCGGAACGCGCACCTCTTCGCCGGGTGAGGCCTTTCCGGTAGCCTCCTCTCGCTCATTGATTGCAACTGTCCAGCTAAATTCTCCGCTTAACGAACCTTTCCCGTCAAACTGCATTGTCGGCATGGTGAACACTACCTCTCCGGAGAGGGCACCTCCCTCAAAATCAAATTTAAGATCGTTCACAGCTGTAGGAGCGGCATCGGCGGCCTCGGGAACGGGTATGAACATACCCACAACCTCTGCATTGTTAGCTATTGTGGTCACAGGAGTAGCCACACCGGTGTTGGTATCTATCTCATAAAGGATACCCTTTGCATCAGCCTCGATACATTCCCAATAGAATTTGTCGGTCTGCAAGTCGAAGCATCCGGAAGCGGAATACGCAGGATGGCGTCCCGTAGAGCCTATGAGCGTGCGGTCGCCTGTCTCTTTGTCAAAACGGTAAAAGCCTCCGTCATAACCTACGCCATACCATTCACCTTTTGAATTGACTCCCACTGAAAGTATGATCATGTCGAGGTCTTTAAGGAGACGGCGTTCACCTGTCTCGAGATTCAGGACACCGAGCACCCAGCCATCGGCATTGTCGTTCATAAAACATCCATACACATTACCCGTCGTTGGGTCGTAGGCCATATCCTGAGGAATCGCTCCGGCCTTTACCGGAAGAGATCTTGTGATGGTCCAGGTCTCTATGTCGCAAGTATAGAGGTCGGCAAATGTCATGCCCATAAATGACATGTAAGAGACAAAATGATACTGGCCGTTGGCATACACACCTCCAGACACCACATAATCGTCACCAATGGCCTCCGAACGGCATTGACTGCCATCATTTATCGGGAAGGAATAGATTCCTACGGGGGAATTATCGGCCGTCCAGTTGGAGGCATAGATAACTCCTCCATAAATCCTTCCAGCCTCCTCCGAAGTAACACGCGATGGTGCTTTCACAGGCAATGACTCAACAAGAGAGCGTGAGCCTACACACGGAACCGGGTTAAGACGGCCCACTGAATTATCAAGACGTGGCACCATTGGCAGACGCGACATCTCTTTCTCAGCCGTCTTCTCTTTGGCACGCTCCGCCACTGGAGAAGACGCGAGTTTAGTGAATCCCGGTAATCCGGTAAAAGCAAAGACTGAGAATCCGCTAAGGAATAACAGCCCTCCGGCCACTAAGCCGGCAACTGATTTCTTATTCATGATGTTGCTTTTTAAATGTTATTATAATATTATTTTAGTCGAATAGGATGAGGTAAGCAGGAACGCCACTCCTTTATATTCCGGAAGTCGGAAAGTGGCATTTCCTTCACCGTCGGAGTGACCGGAAATGAGTTCATATCCATCGCAGGTGATAATTCTTACCAATTCGCACGGTGTCACACCTTTTACCGTCACTGTCCCGTTAGCCCGATTGTAACTTACATGAACCTTGTTTACATTCAGCTCATCTATTCCGGAAGCTTTCAAGGTGACAACTCGCACTTCATTTGATGTTTTTGAAACCAGTTCACCCTGACGTGCTGTCACGGTAAAGAAATAAGGCGTATTGCTTTCCAGGCCGGTCAAACGCAATGAACACACATTTCCTGCATCAAAATTAGTGAAGGATGGATGAGGGATAACTTCGGTTGCACCACCCCATAACAATACTGCATCATCAATTGCGAGGGAACCCTTATCGCCCGGATGGAACACCAATCTAAGGGCATCAGCACCAAATGGAATCTCCTCTTCCCCTACTTCTGCTATGAAAGAGGGTAAATAATCATCAGGGTTCAACTCCAATGCGCTGACTCATTCTCCCGCAACATGAGCCTTAACTTCGATGCGTGTCAGATCAGACGAACCAACCCGGCGCATCCACATTTTGAGTCCGCGTACATATCCTTCCGGAGCCGGCAGTTCAAGATAATGGCCCTCAGTGTTAAAGCGCAGGGATGGCGCTGATTCACCGCAATAATCTTCAGCCGCATAAGTGAGACGTGAATTGGTTGACCATCCTTCAGGAAGTTCCGACAGTCCATTATCAAAACCGCACGCTGTTTCCGACGGCTCGCCCATGACTTTGGTCACAAGATTGAGAGAGTAGCTTTCTGCTCCTTCAAGCTGTTCCCAACAGGCGGTGAACGCATCATGGGTTATATCTTCCGCACCAACTGCACGGGGAGCGAGACAGTCGAAGGTGGGCGGAAGCAAGGTTACTGTTATCTCGTTGGAGGGTATGCTTCTCAGATTTGTTTCAGAATCCAATACGCGCACTGAATAGCGGTATTCCTCGCCCGGATTGAGACCGCTTACCGGTGCAGAGGTAACATCAGACCCAACATCAAGATCTTCATATCCTGCCACATAGCTTATGATTGGTTGTCCGCTTTCACGAAGAGAGGATGTATAGACACTCAACAGGTAATGAGACCCTTCCTCTGAAGAAGCTTCCCAATTTGCTGTGAAACTGTCAGAAGTAATTTCAGTAGCCTCTAATGCCGTTATTGGCTCAATGGTGGTCTTGCCTCCGCAGGCCTTGAGATATATGTAGCCGTTACTCTCATATATATCTGTCAAAGGCACCCCACATCCTGCACCGGTCCAGGAGACCATGGCAGGTTGAGTCTCATCGGTAAAGGAACTTACGTTATTTGCTCCCGGAAAGGGATCACCCTCTACCGTGTCCTCATGCTGGTGATTATCCGCCTCCACAATATCCACATACTGATGGTCTTTGCGGTCGTTCACCGTGTTATATCGCCAGATATTCTCATTATAATCTATATGCCAAACCAGCATGCCATGATAAGGGATAAAGGTATCCCAGCCCGACTGCTGACGGTTTTCAAGCAGGAAATATTCGTTTTCATTCTCAGTGGGTATGTAGTATGCCCTATTTTCTGCAACAGGCGGAATCTTAATGTTTGAAGGCTTGTCTAACCTGATGGGGTCAAGCCAGCCAAGGCTGAGACGTTCAAAAGCAGAATAGTAGGGAGGAGTTCGGCTGTTATTATTGTAAGGGCCTTCATCCATCACCGACCATCGGCCGGGAGTGAACGCAAAAGAATAGTTCGTGGCATAGAGGTCAGGGAGTCCCATCACGTGAGAGAATTCATGCACGAAAGTGCCGATACCGTCCATTGTGTCGGTAAGGTCAATTTCGTTGGTGCAGGCATAGTGGTTCAGCCTCTTCTCATCGAAATAATATGGAACGGAAGTTGCTTCTGCTATATCCCACGAATGGGGCCAAATACATTCAGATGGAACGGTTGCTCCAAGGTTTTCTCCATATCCGGCATAAAAGGCAAAAACATTATCGATAAAACCGTCGCCATCGGCATCATAAAGTGAGAATTCCACATCGTCATCAATCATTCCGCAGGCTTCGATAATCATCATTTCCGGACGAATGTCGTCACCACCCTTATTGGCTCCGTAATAGGCTCTCGGATGGCTTAGGGTGATCGGGCCTACCACATCAAACTGAGGTGTAAACTTACCGTTTGAATTGGATATGAACCAATCTCTTGCGCTTCCCCAGCCACCATAATCGGAATAACCTTCTTCATTAAGCATCCTCGTGAAGGAGTCGTTTGGATTGGGCACAGAAAAAGATACGTCGGAATATTCTATAAGGAGGACGAGGCCGCGCGGGCTACCGGTGCAAGGGAAAGCGTTAACCTGAGGAGGAACTTTACTACGCACCTTCCTATTTAACTTTGCTTCCCTCTCCTTTTTAAAGGCATTCTCGAGTCTTTGACGATCGATGGATTCGATGAAAGCTTTCTCCTTCACCACTTCCTTCGGGTCAGCTACACGCTGAGTGGATAGGACAGGGCATTCATCAGCTCCACACACATAATAATAGAAAAATCCGTCACTTCCACGGTCAATTGGCAACCCTTTTTCACTCAAGATGAAATGTGATCTCTCATCTCCGCGAAGGCGTGCCATGACAACACTGCCGTCGGGTTGTGTCACGGGTTTCAGTGCAGGATTGGCGGGCACTCCCATAGATGGTAAAGCCGAAAAGATGGAGGTTATTAGCAGAGCGTATGTAGTAAGGTTAATTTTTTTCATTTTGATATAGAAAGTCGTTATTAAGGTTGTGTATGTTAGATTTATTTGCAAATGTCGTTCAAATGGATATAAATCTACTGAACATAAATCAAAAAAGTTATTAATTAGATATTTTATTATTTCTTTTAGATTTTTTCATAAAAAAATCAGGCGACCTGAATCAAGTCGCCTGATTAGTAATGAAGTTAGAAATATATCTTTATCTTTTTGATTATACTAAATTTTATAGATTTCCCCTCATCCGGTCGTCAACAGCTGTGAGAGCGGCCTTCGCACCCTCGCCCATCGCAATGACTATCTGCTTGTAGGGAACGTCTGTCACATCACCGGCGGCATATACTCCTTTCACGGATGTTCTGCCGTATGAATCAGTCTCTATCTCTTTGCGGTCGTTCAGAGCTACTTCCCCTTCAAACACTTGTGAATTTGGTGTAAGGCCAATCTGCACAAAAACGCCCGCTACAGGATATTCCTTTATCTCCCCTGTGTTTCTATCTTTAGCAACTACGGCTGTAACGTTTCTGCCATCTCCCTTCACTTCAGTCAGGGCAGTTGAAAGATGTATATCAACATTATCAAAGGTTGACAATTTCTTCTGTAGCACTTCATCCGCTTTCAATGAATCCATAAATTCAAAGAGATCCACGTGAGTGGCCAGTCCTGCAAGGTCTATTGCAGCCTCTACGCCGGAGTTTCCTCCTCCAACAACGGCAACCCTCTTTCCACGGTAGAACGGGCCGTCACAATGAGTGCAGAAAGCAACTCCCTTTCCTAAATAATCCTCCTCGCCCGCTATCCCGAGTTTTCTCCAGGATGCTCCTGTGGCGATTATTACCTGAGGAGCTTCAAAAGTCTCTCCGCTATCAGCCTTAAGTTTCTTCACCTCTCCTCTGAGATCGGCTATAACAATGCGGCGGTTATCAAAAATAGCAATCTCGTATGCATCGAGATGTTTTCTCAAATCATTGGCAAGGGCAGTGCCGGTTGTCACAGGCACGGAAATAAGGTTTTCAATCTCTGAGGTGTCTTTCACCTGCCCGCCGATTCTCCCGGCAACGACGGCAACTTTCATCCCTTTCCGGGCAAGATAGATGGCGGAGGCCGCACCTGCGGGGCCACCCCCTGCTATGATTGCATCAAAACCTAAAGGGGTGTTATCTTCTACGCCGTTATCGGCCGTAGTCCCGAAATTCTGCTCCAGCTTACCTATAAGTTCTCCCATTGTGGCCTGCCCAACATTCAGCAACAGACCGTTGGCATATACAGTCGGCACTCCATTGATATTATAATCTTTCACCATCTGAGGCGCGACACCGCCATCAATCACTTTGTTTGTAATCTGAGGATTAAGCAATGTGATTACATTAAGCGCTTGCACCACATCCGGACATATCGAGCATGTCAATGAAACGAATGTGAGTATCTCGACCGGGCCCGTGATAGCCTCTATGCGTCTTTGTGTAGCTTCATCAGGGAGGTTTTTCCCTTGGCCGGCGGCGTTAAGCACGGCAAGGATAAGGGATGAAAACTCATGCCCTCCGGGTATTCCGGCAAACTGCACACCGGTTGGTATCCCATCTCGCCAGATGGCCAAAACAGGAGCCTCCTCCTCAGTAGGAAAATCCTCTATCTTTACCGAAAAGGCCGGAGAAGTAGATGCGAAGTCTGTCACAAATTCCTCCATCTCTTTCCGCTTGGAACCCTCAGGGCTACCCTGGACTAAAAGCAAGATTGAGGTGTCAAGATTTGCAAAAATATTTTTCAGCTGGTCTAATATTTCTTTATCGAGTTTTGCCATAATATATCATTATCTTTATAAAGAATGAGGCCGTAAGATTTTCCTCACGACCTCATCCGGTTACTAATCATTCTTTACTATACAATCGCTATGTGATTTTTTAAATCTTACCTACGAGGTCAATTGAAGGTTTGAGAGTTTCTGCGCCCTCTTTCCATTTGGCCGGGCATACTTCACCGGGGTGAGAAGCAACAAACTGAGCTGCCTCGACTTTACGGAGAAGTTCGTCAGCGTTACGGCCTATGCTGTTATCCTGAATTTCGACAAGCTTGATGAGACCTTCAGGATCGGAAACAAACGTACCGCGGTAAGCAACGCCTTCCTCTTCATCCATCACTCCGAATGCACGTGCGAGAAGCCCTTTGGGGTCGGCAAGCATCGGATAATTTATCTTCTTGATGCTGTCGGAAGTGTCGTGCCATGCTTTATGCACGTAATGTGTATCGCAACTTACGGAATAGACCTCCACTCCCAATGATTTAAGCTTATCATATTTCTCAGCAAGATCCACAAGCTCCGTAGGACATACGAATGTGAAGTCGGCAGGATAGAAGAAGAACACTGCCCATTTGCCGAGCACATCTTTATCTGTGACTGTCTTGAACTCGCCGTTATGAAACGCTTGCACCTTGAACTCCGGGATACGTGTGTTGATTATAGTATTCATAGTTTAAATTTTAATATCTCTTTTTTGGGTTATTACTTTTATCTCTTTACTTTTCAACACCCTCCCTTGACAAATGGTTGAGTTGCCATCATCTCTTTTAGATTCTTTAACTTAAATCCCTCTTCCAATATGACTTCTCAATAAAAATGTAGGGACGCACCCTGGTGCGTCCGCATTAATGTTTCACTTGGAAAATAATAAAGGACGCACCGTGGTGCGTCCCTACATATTCTCTTTGAAGATCTGTTATGCCTGATTGCGTCCGTGACAGTTCTTATATTTCTTACCCGATCCGCAAGGACAAGGATCATTACGACCAACCTTAGGCTGAGCCTTCACTGGTTGCTTTGCCTGAGCGGGACGGTTCACGCTCTGTGCAGCCTGGCGCTGAGCCGATTCCCCGGGATAAGTGTCGCGGGTGGTGGAATAATTGGCATAAGGATTGTGCATCCCTGCCGTGCTGTATTCCTGACGGATCTGACCCTGAGGCTGAGCATTGCGTTGTGCGATAGCAGCCGCCTGAGCCTTCTCAAAAGCTTCACGTTTTGCCTGCTGTTTCTCCTCCTCGGCACGCCTTCTTTCCTCTTCCATTCGCTTGCTCTCCTCATAATCAGGAACAGCAAGCTTGCCACGCATAAGGGTTGATACTGATTTGGCATTCATCTCCTGAACCATCTTCTTCCAGAGCTCAAACGCTTCAATCTTATAGATCACGAGGGGGTCTTTCTGTTCGTAAGACGCATTCTGAACCGACTTGCGCAATTCATCCATCTCACGAAGCTGTTCCTGCCAGGCAGAATCGATTGAAGAGAGAAGAACTGCCTTCTCCCATGCCTTGGTGAGGGGCTTGCAATTATTCTCGTAACAATCCTTTATGTCGGCACGGATGTTAAACATACGTCGTCCGTCGGTCATCGGAACACCCACAGGCCCCGTGGCACCGCGCTCCTCTACAAATTCCTTAATATAAGGCATCGCACCCTCAGCCATTTTCTCTTTGCGGCGTGCCAACTGATGCATTGCGGCATCGGTGAGCTTCTCCGTAATCTGAGCGGCATCAAGCTTTGGATATTCCTCGGCAGTGAATGGAAGTTCAAGGGCAAGGACACGGTTCACCTCATTGTTGAAGTCGTTGTAATCCTCATATACACCGTTAGCAAGATTCGAGCATACTTCATAAACCATATTGGCTATATCGGCTCCGATGCGCTCACCCTTCAGCGCGTTCTGACGACGGCCATAGACACCCTTGCGCTGGGCATTCATGATATCATCATATTCCACAAGGCGCTTGCGGATACCGAAGTTGTTCTCCTCTACCCTCTTCTGGGCATTCTCGATTGACTTGGTGACCATACTGTTTTCAAGCATCTCACCCTCTTTGAAGCCCATGCGGTCGAGCATCTTAACCACACGGTCGTTGGCGAAGAGTCGCATAACCGTATCCTCGAATGATACGAAGAATACTGAGCTACCGGGGTCTCCCTGACGGCCCGCACGTCCGCGAAGCTGACGGTCAACGCGACGCGATTCGTGACGCTCGGTTCCGATGATTGCCAAACCTCCTGCATCCTTCACCTCCTGCGGAAGCTTGATGTCGGTACCGCGACCCGCCATATTGGTTGCGATAGTCACTGTCCCTTTCTTACCGGCCTGTGCCACGATGTCAGCCTCTTTCTGATGAAGCTTGGCATTCAGCACCTGATGCTCAATCTTGCGGAGCTTAAGCATCTTTGAAAGGAGCTCGGATATCTCTACCGAAGTGGTGCCGACAAGAACGGGACGGCCGGCATTTACCATATCCTCCACTTCCTGAATAACCGCTGCGTATTTCTCTTTCTTGGTACGATAAACGCGGTCGTTCATATCGTCACGTATCACCGGTCGGTTGGTGGGAATCTCTATTACATCGAGTTTATAGATATCATAGAACTCACCGGCCTCTGTCATTGCCGTACCGGTCATACCGGCGAGCTTGCGATACATACGGAAATAGTTCTGGAGCGTGATTGTGGCGTAGGTCTGAGTGGCAGCCTCAACTTTCACACCCTCCTTGGCCTCGATTGCCTGATGCAAACCGTCGGAATAACGGCGACCCTCCATGATACGGCCGGTCTGTTCATCCACAATCTTGATCTTGTTGTCGTCAATCACATACTCTATATCCTTGTCGAAAAGGGTATATGCCTTAAGGAGCTGGTTAACGGTGTGAACACGCTCAGCCTTCACGGCATAGTTCTGAAGGAGCTGGTCTTTCTTCTCCTGCTTCTCCTCTGCTGTGAGGTCCTCATTCTCCACGGCCGAGAGCTGGGAGGCAATATCAGGAAGGATGAAGAATTCAGGATCCTGGTTGAAGCCCGTCAACACCTCTATACCTTTGTCGGTAAGCTCGATTGAATGATTCTTCTCATCAATCACGAAGAACAACGGCTCAACTGCCTTAGGCATCTCGCGGTTGTTATCCTGCATATATTTCGCCTCAACCTTAAGCATAAGCTGCTTTATGCCATCTTCGCTGAGGTAGCGGATAAGCGGATTATGCTTGGGGAGAGCCTTATACACGCGGAAGAGTGCCAATCCGCCTTCTTCGAGCTCACCTTTGCCGATCTTATCCTTGGCCTCAAGCAGAAGGCTCTGGGCAAGCTTGCGCTGCGCATTGACAAGTTTCTCGACATTAGGCTTGAACTCATTGAACATCTGGTCGTCTCCCTTAGGCACCGGGCCGGAGATGATGAGAGGCGTACGAGCATCGTCAATAAGCACGGAGTCAACCTCATCGACAATAGCATAATAATGCTCATCGCGCTGAACGAGGTCGGCCGTCTGAGTGGCCATATTGTCGCGCAGATAATCGAAACCGAACTCATTGTTTGTACCGAAAGTGATGTCGGAACGATAAGCCTTGCGACGCTCCGGTGAGTTAGGCTCTGTCTTGTCGATACAGTCAACAGTCAGGCCGTGGAATTGATAGAGCGGCCCCATCCATTCAGAGTCTCGTTTAGCAAGGTAATCATTCACTGTCACCACATGCACGCCCTCGCCTGTAAGGGCGTTAAGGAATACCGGAAGGGTAGCCACAAGTGTCTTACCTTCACCGGTTGCCATCTCGGCAATGCTGTTGGTAACTTTCCCTTTGTTCATGATGCCGTGGAGCACCATACCTCCGATGAGCTGCACATCATAATGGCACATATCCCATTTCATGAGGTTACCTCCGGCAAGCCATTCATTTTTGTAAATGGCCTTATCCCCTTCGATTGTCACGAAGTCCTTACCTGCTGCGGCGAGCTCACGGTCGGCATCTGTGGCGGTTACTTCGATGGTTTCATTATCCTTGAAACGGCGGGCGGTCTCCTTTACCACTGCAAAAACCTCTGGCAGAGCCTCATCGAGATTGCGTGCATATTCATCAAACATCTCCTCGCGCAGGTCGTCTATCTTTTTCCAGAGTGGCTCGCGCTTGTCGTAGTCGAGGGTTTCGATCTCCTTACGGATCTCATCCATCTGGTCTTTATATTCCTGAGCCTTCCCGCGGATGTTATTGCGGATCTTATCTATACGGCCGCGGAGTTCATCATGACTAATATCCTTGATCTCCTCGGAGATAGGATTGATTTCATTGTTCAGACGGTCCCAAAGAGGGCGCACTGCACGCTCCGACTGGTCACCGAAAATTTTCTTAAATATTTTGGATATCATTGGGTTGTAATGTTTTCAGATTTAAACGGATTTGCTTTTATCTCTTCAATAGCATAGGCTTCGATACGCTTCCGTTAGGGCTGCGTATTCTCAGTATCCCTGCCACTGTCGGAGCAAGCGCAGTGGCATCTACCGGGTTCTGTATCGTACGAGGCTCAACCCCCGGAGAGAGGATGAAAGCCGGTGTCAGAACCGGAGTCTCGCGCACCGGTTTTGAAACCGGAGGATATGAAATATCGTCAACCACGGTCCAGCCGGGATTGAACGTAACAAAAAGGTCGCCGCCCCTCTTCGGGTCTATGGAGAGTCTCAGGCTCTCCTCGGTGGGAGTGCTTGGAGAGAGGATATCGTTAAGGGTGAAGGCATCGGCCACACCGCTCATCTTTGCAAGGAATGAACGGGCATCTGCCACCACCTCATTAAGGTCAAGATTCTTCTCCTCTATCACCTTATGGTCGAAATAGAGGTGTCCATCTTTGAATGCTCCCACATATCCGGCATTTCCATGTCGGGCGGATAGATAGGAGTTAAGCAGTGATTGCGCCCTCTTCATGGAGAATTCTCCCCCCGGAATACGATATTTCCGGTCGTCGATCACTGCATCATCGTAATAGCCCGTTGAACTGAGCCATACCAATGCATTTCCAGGCCCCACATATCGGTCAATGGCATCAAACAGACGGCCCAATTCTTTGTCAAGACGCAGATAGGAGTCTGTAAGTTCTGCGCGATAGTCGCCATCCTTGACATATTTATAGGGAGCGAGAGTGTAACCGAGATTGAGCATATCGACCGTAGCGCCAACATTGCCCATGTTAAGCCCTTTCAGGCATTCTATGGCTACGTCGGTCACTTCCCGGTTACCCAATGGAGAATTAGCAAACCGGATATAGACATCCTTCTCATTCTTGGGGAATGTGTGTCGGAACGGAGCCACGGCCTTATGCCTCGGAATGCCCGGCAACCGATCAAGCGGCACAGAGGGCTTCCACTGCATAGTGTCGATTCTGGAAGCGACCGATGATGAATAGTTGCGCGCACTTATTTGCGTGGGCATCGGTTGCTTATACCACGTAGTGGTGGCCCAGTTGCCGGTGGTGTTGTTGATCCACAATGCACCCGTTCCGGCATGTCCGGCCATGATCATCGACTGTTGAGGATCAACAGAAAGGGCATATACCTGTCCTTTGCCGTCGCCGTCAATGGCAATTTCATCGGAAAGAGTGGAGAGCCTTAGCCTTTCGGGGGAATAGGAATCGTTGGTAAAGTTACCCAACGTCTTGGAGTCGGCAAGAGCCGGGGTTATCCCTCCCCCTTCATTATCATAAACCAGGGCTGAAGGAACGCCTGTCTGGGAGGGATATGCACCTGTATAGAGCATCGCGGTGGCACTTGCCACATCAAGGTCGGAAACCTTGAAATCGACGTCGCGCATATACACCCCATCTTTCATCAGTTTCTTGAAGCCTCGCTCCCCGAAATAATGCTGCAGGTATTCTATATAGTCGGTACGCATCTGGTCAACCACAATGCCGACAACGAGCTTTGGGCGACCCGGCGCAGTCTGTGCCAGGACGTTGAGGGTGACGAGACCCACAAGCACGGATGTTACCAACTTTTTCATTTTCTCTTTTTTCTTGATTTGGAAGATTTGGTGACTCTGCCTGTCCTTAAGGAGAATCCACCTCTTTTATTAAACGAAATTTCTCCCGATTTATTGAAGCGGTAGCCGTGTGGCGCCACCCCGGCAAATACTCCGGAGAGGAGCAATGTAGCTGCCATCATCGGGAAGAAAGCCGGATTCGCACTCTGAGCCTGGAAAGGCCATATAATCAGAAGGCAGGCAATCACTATCAGGTTATAGTATGCCACGATATATGACAACACTCTTGTCTGTCTCCACCATACTGTCACAGCGAATAGCAATTGAAGCGGATTTAGCCATAACAGCAAGACATTGGGAGAGGTAGCCTCGTGCTGGGATATGAAGACAAGGAATGCAATCAGGCACCCTGCAAGTCCCGTGACCCCAAACCAAACAGAATAGAACCATCGTAGTATTCTTTTCCTCCTTATCATCCATATCGAGAGAATAAGGGAGATGATGAATATAAGGCATCCTGCTGTCAATGGTGTGAGATACCATGGCGTCGGGGGGAGCGATGCATTAACCACCCCTTGATTGAGCACCCTTGTTTCACGCACAAGTGGCCTGCCGTCGGCAAATCGTGCTCCCTCGGCCTTCTCAACCATCTCTATCGGCACAAACATCTCCTCGCGTCCGGTGATGGGTATATCTATCCCCGAACCAAGAGCAAGGTCAATCCCGAATTGATACCACGGGTATGCCTCGTGATAATGCCTCATAACTTTACGGAAGGTGCCGTAATTCACCTTGTCGGGATAAATCACGGGCTTTCCGGTTACAGAATCTATACGCTCAACGATGCGTGTGGCACAGTTATCGCGCACGTAGTTATACCGGTATGTCCTGTTCTCAGGCCTCCCCTCCTCCTGAAGCATTCCAATGAGCTTCCGGGCTTCGCCCTGGGTGAGGTTAAGATCCTGCTCGACAACCCTCCGTTGAGTGGCTTGATATTCCGGCAGGAACCAGGCAAAAGGATAGCCGGCAAGCATATAGTCGGTCTCTCCTTTCACAAAACGGTAAACGAAATTAGGTTCATTGAAATTGAACACGCCGTAATTCCACACCGTGTCAACAGGCATCCCGTTCATCCATCCCCTCACTCTCAAAGCCTCGTGTCCGCAGAGTTCATAGACCTCTTGGCCGGGCCAGCAGGTGATGAGACTAACAACGACTGAATCCCGCTTCTCTTGCGCCGGCAGGAAACCGGGAAAGAGAAGCAGGATTGTCATCAGTGTAAAGAGATATTTTATTATCGTCTTTTTCAAGTCATCAATATTCGCAGTTCTTGGGATAGCGCGGGAAGGGAATCACGTCACGGATGTTCTGCATTCCGGTCACGAAGAGCACAAGACGCTCGAAGCCGAGACCGAAACCGCTGTGAGGCACGGTGCCGAATTTGCGGGTATCGAGATACCACTCCATTCCGTCGAGACCCTGTTCCTCTATGCGTTTTGAAAGCTTCTCGTAGCTTGCCTCTCTCTCGGAACCACCGATGATCTCTCCGATTTTCGGGAAGAGCACATCCATTGCGCGGACAGTCTTTCCATCATCGTTGAGCTTCATATAGAAGGCCTTTATCTCCTTAGGATAATCTGTGAGGATTACCGGGCGCTTGAAGTGTTCCTCCACGAGATAACGCTCATGCTCGGAAGCAAGGTCAACACCCCAATAGACAGGGAACTCAAATTTCTTTCCGCTCTCCTCAAGGATCTTTATACCCTCGGAGTAAGGCAAGCGCACGAAATCGTTCTCAACCACGAATTTGAGGCGCTCCACCAGATCCTTGTCGAAGTGTTCCTGCAGGAAGAGGATGTCATCCTTGCAGTTGTCGAGAGCATAGTTGATGCAATATTTGATGAACTCCTCGGCAATATCCATATTTTCCGTTATGTCGGCGAAGGCGATCTCAGGCTCAATCATCCAGAACTCCGAAAGGTGGCGCGGAGTGTTTGAATTCTCTGCACGGAAGGTAGGGCCGAAAGTATAGATTGCGCCTAATGAGGTAGCACCCAACTCACCCTCTAACTGACCTGAAACAGTGAGGGCGGCCTGCTTGCCGAAGAAGTCCTCATTATAATCTATAGTGCCATCCTCCTTTTTAGGAAGCTCGTTGAGCGGCAACGTGGTCACTTGGAACATTGCTCCTGCGCCCTCACAGTCGGAAGCTGTGATAAGGGGAGTATGGAAATAATAGAAACCTTTCTCGGTGAAGAATTTATGAATGGCGTAGGCAAGGGCGGCACGCACGCGGAACACGGCACCAAACGTGTTGGTGCGCGGACGCAGGTGGGCTATCTCGCGTAAGAATTCGAGGGAATGTCCCTTCTTCTGCAAGGGGTATTCCTCCGGATTGGCGGTGCCATAGATTTCAAGCTTCTCTGCCTGCACCTCCACTGTCTGACCCTTACCCTGCGACTCCACAAGCAAGCCCTGCACGTGGATGCTGGAGCCGGTGGTGATCGGTTTCAGTTCCTCGTCGCTGAACTTGGCGAGGTCGAACACTATCTGAAGGTTATTTATTGTCGAGCCGTCGTTGAGAGCCACAAACTGCACATACTTGTTACCACGGCGGGATCTCACCCAACCCTTCACATCAACCTCTTTGCCTACGTATGACGCGGAGTCTTTCAGCAGGTCGGCGATGCGCACACGACGTAAATCTTTCATTGCTTACTATTATTTGGAATGCCGGGAAAGTTATATCCCGGCACTATATGATTTTAAAATTTTATTCGAAGCTTCCCATGCGCAGATAGTTCACCTCCTCCTGAGTGAGGTAACGCCAGCGTCCGCGGGGAAGATTTTTCTTTGTGAGCCCGGCGAAATAAACACGGTCAAGTTTTGTGACGCGATAGCCAAGGCTTTCAAATATGCGGCGAACGATACGGTTGCGCCCGCTATGGATCTCAATTCCGGCCTGATTGCGGTCGGTGTCGGAAACATAGCTGATTGCATCTGCATGGATTTCACCATCCTCGAGTTCGATGCCGTCGGCAATGCGCTGCATATCCTCCTCGGCAATGTCGCGGTCGGTCCATACGTGATAGATCTTCTTCTTCACATATTTAGGATGAGTGAGCTTGGAAGCGAGGTCGCCATCGTTTGTGAGCAGTAGCACACCCGTAGTGTTGCGGTCGAGACGGCCAACAGGATAGATGCGCTCACGGCATGCGTTCTTAACGATGTCAAGAACAGTAGTGCGCCCGTTGGGATCATCACTTGTAGTGACGCAATCTTTCGGCTTGTTGAGGAGCACATAGCATTTGCGCTCCGGTGTAACCACCTTCTCATCAAATTCCACAACATCGTCGCGTGAAATTTTGGTTCCGAGTTCAGTAACAACCTCTCCGTTCACTTTCACCTTTCCGCCGGTGATATATTCGTCAGCCTCACGGCGTGAGCAGATGCCGGCATTTGCCATATATTTGTTCAGACGGATCTGTTCGTTGGGATCGATATCCTCCAAAACATAATCTACCTGTTTTGGACGCGGAGTGAATTTCATGCCGCCCTGATTGCGGTTGAAGCCACCCTGATTGCGGTTATTATTGCGGTTGAATCCGCCTTGGTTACGGTTCTGACCATAGCCACCCTGCTGGCGGTTCTGGCCATAGCCACCCTGATTACGGTTCTGACTGTAACCGCCCTGCTGACGGTTCTGGTTGTAACCGCCCTGCTGACGGTTCTGGCCGTATCCGCCCTGGTTGCGGTTCTGATTGTAACCGCCCTGCTGACGGTTCTGGGTGTACCCGCCCTCCTGTGAATGCTGGGTATAGCCGCCCTCCTGTGAGGTCTGGCCATAGTTCTGCTGGCGGTTCTGATTATAACCGCCCTGATTGCGATTATAACCTCCCTGGTTGCGGTTCTGGTTATAGCCGCCCTGGTTGCGGTTGTAACCGCCCTGCTGGCCGTAGCCCTGCTGACGGTTCTGGTTGTAGCCACCCTGGTTGCGGTTGTAACCGCCCTGCTGGCCGTAGCCCTGCTGACGGTTCTGGT
>CAMWXH010000019.1 GCA_947178165.1 uncultured Porphyromonadaceae bacterium
TATGATATATAGATAAATAAAAATATTTTTGGAAAACTTTGTAAAAAATTAATTACTAAAATATGCTAAAATGTAAAATTATACTTTCTAAATACAGAAATATTTTCAGGAACTGGAAGATAAGTGCTCTCCCGCTTTAACGAATATGTTTATTTATATGATAAAGACCTGCGTAAAGGGGAGGAAACCACCTATGCGCAGGTCAAAAGCTATTTAAGAAATTAAATATTTTCTCTATTTTTATTTTGGCATCATATTTCGGAGAAACTCTCCATATTCCACCCAATCAGAAATAGGACTTTGTGCCACTCCCGATTCCATGGCCGCTTTGGCCACGGCAGGTGAGATTTTATAAAGCAGGCGTGGGTCGAAAGCTTTGGGAAGAATATAATCGCGTCCGAAGGTGAAGGATTCGTCCGTGCCTTTGTAGGCCTCTTTCACGCTTTCCGGCACAGGTTGCTTGGCAAGGTCGGCAATAGCATAGACTGCGGCAATCTTCATCTCTTCATTGATATCTGTGGCACGGCAGTCGAGTGCTCCACGGAAAATGTAAGGGAATCCCAAAACATTGTTCACCTGATTGGGATAGTCACTTCGGCCGGTGCAGATGATCAGATCGTCGCGCGTCTGTTTTGCCAGATTATAATCAATCTCCGGATTGGGATTTGCAAGTGCAAAAATCACCGGTTTCTCAGCCATTGAGAGAACCATCTCCGGCGTGAGCACATCAGCCACACTCAGGCCGAGGAAAACATCGGCTCCCTTGATTGCTTCTGCAAGAGTGTGGATATCACGGGAGGTTGCAAACTCAGCTTTCTGCGGCGTTAGATTATCGCGGTCTTTACGAATCACGCCCTTTGAATCGCACATTACGATATTCTCTTTATTTACGCCAAGCTTCACATAGAGGGCGGTGCAACGGAAGGCAGCCGCGCCGGCGCCGTTAACCACCAGCTTAATGTCGCCTATTTTCTTGCCTTGGATCTCCAACGCATTTATCAGAGCGGCTCCGGAGATAATAGCTGTGCCATGTTGGTCATCATGCATGATCGGAATATCGCATTCTGCTTTAAGCCGGTCTTCTATCTTGAAACATTCCGGAGCTTTTATATCCTCCAGATTGATTCCGCCGAATGTGGGGGAGATGGCTTTCACTATTTCAACCATTTTGTCGGGATCCTCTTCATTGATTTCAATATCGAAAGAATCAATTCCGGCAAAGATCTTGAATAGGAGGGCCTTCCCTTCCATCACCGGCTTTCCGGCAAGCGCACCGATGTTTCCGAGGCCAAGCACAGCTGTGCCATTAGAGATCACAGCCACAAGGTTTCCCTTATCGGTGTATTTATAGGCATCAGCTTTGTTCTCCTTGATTGCAAGGCATGGATATGCCACACCCGGAGAATAAGCGAGCGAAAGATCCTTTTGGGTTGCGTAAGGTTTGGTCGGAACGACCTCGATTTTTCCGGGACGACCGTTCTCATGATAGAACAGTGCATCCTCCTGAAGATTGTTAGACATAATAAATGAGTTTTCTATCGACTATATTTTTACCTTAATTCCTGTATCTGTTCCCTTATCTCATCCCAACCACAAAAATTGAATAATGCTGTGATTGATGTAAATTGAGCTGCGAAATTAACTAAAATAATTCAAATATTCAATCAAAATGCAATTAATTTGAGATATTTGGTTTACTTTTTCCAGAAATTAGGTGTAAAAATCAATAATATTGTAAACAATTCCAAACGTCCGACGAGCATAATGAAAGCGAGCAGCCATTTTGCCACGTCAGGTATCAGAGCGAAATTCCCGGAGATTCCGGTGGTATCAGTTCCAAGCCCGGTGTTGGAGACGGCCGAAAGCGCGCAGAAGAATCCGTCGCGCAAAGGCAATCCGATGAGGCATAGGATCATTCCTCCGACAATTATCACTACTGCATATATAAAAAGGAAAGCGAGTGTTTTGTTCACAACAGCCGGTGGTATTCCTTTTCGGTTAATCGTTACTGTGGTGACAGTGCTCGGATGCATCATCTTGTAGAATTCATTTTTAAGAAACCTGAACAAAATGATGAACCGGTCAATCTTTGCCCCTCCCGAGGTGCTACCCGCACAAGCCCCCATAAACATCATCACTATGAGCACCAGTGTGGATAGGGCACCCCAATCGTCAAAATCAGGTTCGGTGATTCCGGTTGAAGAAAGGATGGAGATCGCCTGGAAAAGCGGGTCGATGGTGAGGTCGGCCGGTTCAAGCACAAGTCCTTGAATGGTGACATTGATGCAGAAGAGGGCGTAACAGATAACTATTATCCATACATACCATCTGAAAGCATCGTTTTTCCAAATATTGAAAGTACGTTTGACAGCGAAGTTATAAATCAAGGCAAAGTTCACTCCGCCGATGAACATGAAAACAGCCATTACAATCTTTATATAATTGCTGTCGAAATGGTCAATGTTCATATCGCTTGTGGAGAAACCCCCGGTTGACATTGTGGAGAGTCCATAGCAAAATGCATCGAAAAACTCCATATTTGAGAAGGAGAGGAGCACGATTAACAATGTTGTTAATACAATATAGACACCCCATAGTCCCTTGGCTGTGAAACTTACACGCGGACGAAGTTTGTCGTGGGTTATCCCGGTCACCTCAGCATTAAACAACTGCATCCCACCCTGATAGTTCAGCATAGGCACGACGGCAAGCGTAAAAAGGATGATTCCCAAGCCTCCGACCCATTGAATGACACAGCGCCACACTATGATTGAACGGGGGATATTGTTGAGGCTGTTGAGGACGGAAGCGCCTGTTGTGGTGAAGCCGCTCATTGTTTCAAAGAATGCATCGGTCACGGAGAGGTGAGTGTGACAAAAGAGGAAAGGGAGCATTCCGAAAAGTGAAAGAATCACCCAAATCATCCCTGTAAGGAGAATGGCATCTCTTTTACCCATATCCCGGTAGTGGGGCTTGAGGCTAACCATCGCGGCTCCAGCTCCGGCGGTGATTCCCATGCAGATAAGAAACTTCAACGCGCTCCCCTCGCCATAGATAAGTCCGGCAACCAGAGGTATTACCATAAATCCCGCCTCTATGATCAGAAGCAGGCCCACAACACGCAGAAGCATCGGAATGTTGATATAGGCTCTATGGCGAAGATATTTCATAGTTTCTCCTTCATTAACTCTTTTTCAGTCTTGCACTAATTTTCAATCCTAATTAAACCACTTTTCAATTTTCTGAATTGAACCGGAGAGACAGAACACCACGACATAATCTCCTTCAAAAATCTGCGTGTCACCGTTGATAAGCTTTATTTCATCATTCCTGATGAGGGCGGCAAGTGTCATTCCTTGCGGAAGCTTCAGATTTTTAACCGGAGCTTTTGTAATCTTAGCGTTATATTTCACATATATCTCTGCCACCTCCGCATCGGCCAAAGCAAGGAACTTGGAATTGCTTTCATCGGCGTCAAGCAATATTTTGAAAATATGGCTCGAAGCAAGAAGCTTTTTATTGATTGTGCGACCAATATTAAGGTTCTCAGCCTGTGAAAGGAATTGGAGGTTTTCTACATCAGCTATTGTTTTTGGCACACCGAACTCTTTAGCGGTGAGGCACGTAAGGATATTGGTCTCTGAAGAATCGGTGAGAGCCAGAAAAGCGTCATATTGGTAAATATTATTCTCTCTGAGCACCTCTATGTCTCGGCAATCGCCGAACACTATTTCGCATTCCGGCAAACGCGTGGCCATGCGCTCACAATTCTCACGATCGTCATCGATAATCTTTATATGATACTGATCATGATAGAGCGTGGCAAATCTTCGGGCAATGGGCGTGCCCCCCATGACAAGAGCCTTTTTCACAACCCTCTTTTTCTTGCCGCACAATTCGCGCACCATCTGTATGTAGGGGGGAGTGGTGATAAAATAGACTATATCATCATGCAAAATCTCATCATTGCCATGAGGGATGATAGTTTCACTGTTCCTCTTGATAGCCGCGATGTGGAAGTCGTGATGCTCCACAGGCAAATCTTTCAATTTGCGGTTTATCAGAGGTGAATCGCCGTGAAGTTTAACACCAATCAGCAGAAGGCGCCCGTTATGCAATTCCCCCCAATAGCGGGCCCAGTTATGTTGCAAGGAGACGCTGATCTCCTGTGCCGCAAGGTTTTCAGGGTAAATAAGGAAATCAACCCCAAGTTCCTTAAGCACAGACCCATTGTCGCGGATAAGAAACTCACTGTTGTCAATTCGGGCTACCGTTTTCTTTGCCCCGAGTTTCTTGGCAATGGCACAGCTCGTTATATTTTTAGTTTCGTATGGAGTGACGGCGATATAAAGGTCGGCATTAGCAACCCCTACATCGCGCATACTTGCAAAAGAGGATGTCGAGCCGTTCCAAGTCATAAGGTTATAGTTGGAATCTATCACGTCGAGACGCTCCTGATCGTTATCGATCAATACTATATCCTGATCTTCATTGGAGAGCATTTTTGCAAGATGTGATCCAACTTCTCCTGCTCCGGCTATAATAATCTTCATATTTTATTCCTTAACTGAAAGAACTGACACTTCATTATGAAGCTGAAAGAGCTGACACTTCATTAAGAATCTGTTGCCTTATACCATCGGAGTCAAACCCGCACTCTGCGCGGAGTTCTGCGACGCTTCCATGAGTTACCCAGGCATCGGGCGCGCCGAGGCGCAAAAGGGGAGTGTTGAGCTTCAGTGAAGACAAGGCCTCAAGCACTGCGCTTCCGAAACCTCCGTTCTTGACTCCATCTTCAACTGTGACAATTAATGAATAGTCTTTGGCCACGCGGTTCAAGATATCCATGTCCAGGGGTTTAACCCATATCATATCGAACACGTCCGCGCTGATACCATCTTTTTCTAATTTTTTTGCGGCATCAATAGCCTCAGTCCCGACCGGCCCGATTGTCAGGATGGCCACTTTATGTCCTGTGCCCTTTGACGTGAATATTTTTCTCCCCTCACCTTTGCGTAGCTCCTTGATCTCCGGGTCAAGAATTGATGACTCAGATTTTCCGCGCGGATACCTTATTGCAAAAGGGGCTGAGGAGACCTCTGCAGTCTTCATAAGATTACGCAGGGTAGAAGCATCCATAGGAGAAGCAACCGTCATGTTTGGTATGGTCCGCAGGTAGGCGAGGTCAAAGAGTCCGTGATGGGTCACACCATCTTCTCCCACAATTCCGGCTCTGTCAATGCAGAAAACAACCGGGAGGCCCTGTATTGCCACATCGTGTATGATATTGTCGTATGCACGCTGCAGGAAGGATGAGTAAATAGCCACAAAAGGTTTCTTCCCGGCAGCGGCCAAGCCTCCGGCAAATGTCACGGCATGTCCCTCGGAAATGCCAACATCGAATGTCCGTTTTGGAAACGCCTCCTGCATAATAGACATGGATGTGCCGGAGGGCATCGCGGCAGTGATGCCGCAAATGGTCTCATTTTTCTCGGCCAGTTCAACCAAAGTCTTTCCGAAAATCTCTTGCCATGCAAGGTTCCCTTTCTGAGAGATTTTCTCTCCGGTGGAGGGGTCGAATTTTCCGGGTGCATGCCAAGCCTGAGGATTCTCCTCAGCCGAAATGAACCCTTTCCCTTTCTTTGTTGAAAGGTGAAGGATTCGGGGACCCTGCATATCTTTTATCTCAGAAAGCACTTTTACCACTTTCCTGACATCATTTCCGTCGAAAGGTCCGAAGTAACGTATGTTGAGGCCTTCAAAAATGTTTTGTTGCTTGGATATTAGAGCTTTGATAGAATTATTAAAGCGCAGCACGAGTCCTTTCCCTTTATCGCCGATCCAGCCTTTTTTCCTGAACTTGTTATAGACCTTCATCCTCATCCGGTTATATCGGGAAGATGTGGTGAGATCTGATAGATACCGGTGGAGAGCTCCCACATTATCATCTATCGACATATCGTTGTCGTTAAGTATGATAAGTAAATTATTGGGATTGTTGGAGGCATTATTAAGGCCTTCGAAAGCCAACCCGTTGCCAATCGAGGCATCTCCTATGACAGCCACCGTCTTGCGATCGGTTTCACCGGGGGTGTTCATATCGGCAATTGCCATTCCGAGAGCGGCGGAGATTGAATTGCCTGCATGTCCACACACAAAAGTGTCATATTCACTTTCAGATGGTATAGGGAATCCACTTAAGCCATTATATTTTCGCAGATTACGGAACTCATTTCGCCTTCCTGTGAGAAGCTTATGGGCGTATGCCTGATGGCCGACATCCCAGACCACACGGTCGCGCGGAGTATTGAATACGTAATGAAGCGCAACGATAATATCCACTGCACCCATGCTTGATCCGAAATGCCCCGGATTTTTTGAAAGATTTGAAATCAGGAACTCGCGAATCTCATTGCATAAATCAGGAAGCCTGTCCTCGGGAATCTTACGCAGATCCTCGGGACTGTTGATTGCGGAAAGGAGTCCCGATGTTACGGTCGCTCCGTCGTTCACGTCGCTTGCTGATTCCTGTTCAGTCGTATCAATCATTTCACTTTATCGTTTTTTGAAACATCCGGCCGGTTCATAAAATATTTTTTGTAAAGCGGAAGGAAAATAATAATGCCGGTCATTGCAAGAATAATCAGATTAATCAAGGTTATCCCTTTGGTTGAAAGAAATCCCCACGCCAGCCATAACCATACCAGCGCCAAAATAATTATTCCGATTATGCGTGTAACTTTTGATGTTTTCATGACAATATGCGAAGTTAATAAATTTTATTGAATAATGAAAAAGAAGTTGAGATATCGAAATAAAATCGTTAAATTTGCATTTCAAAATATAATCCCGTTTTTATAAAATGAGAAAAAGTTACATAGGCCTTTTAATGCTTATCTTTTTAGCAGCTTGTGGAGGTCGTAATTCACAGCAGGATGACTCTGTAACTGAGGGTGATTCGATTTTGATTGATGAGAGTTCGCTCATTTTATCAGACAGTTCCGCTGTTGCTAAGAATGATACTGCAAAAAAAGAGATACCTCAAATTAGATTTTCATCTGCAGAAGACTTAAAAGATTACTTGCGGAAATCGCCCGACAGGGTGGCTTATTCCAATGGTATCATACCTTTGATTGCGGACCAGTCGTTGGAATATGCCCAGAAGCTGGTTAACAATACTCACGACGGTTTCATTATCGTTGACAAGAGCAGGATGAAAGTCATATTATATGATCGTTATGGACAACAGAAACTTTCTTATGGCATGGCATGTGCAAAAAACTACGGCACTAAACATAAGAAAGCTGATTCGCGCACTCCGGAGGGTTTTTTCACTGCATCGGGCATATATGACAGCACAGAGTGGCTATTTACCGACGATGATGGCAAAACCTCAAAAAAGAAAGGGCAGTTCGGTCCTCGGTTCATCAGATTGAGTTGTCCTAATACATCACAGATCGGCATTCATGGCACTGTTGCGCCCTGGTCGATCGGACATAGGGTCAGCCATGGGTGCATACGTGTTACTAATGAAAATATCCTTGAACTTGTGAAACACGTTGAAATCGGGATGCCAATAATCGTGGTTCCGGGAAGAAAAGATATGGAAGTCAATTATTCTGAGGGTGTTGAATCTGTGTGGATTCCCTCTTCTTTTGAGGCAGTGGAACCGAAATACAAGAAGGAGGAGCCAAAACTTACGGATGACACTGATTCGATAACCAAGCCGGAGACGGAAAAAACTAAAATTATAAATGAAAAAGAGAATCAGGAAATAATTTTAAAAGATAGTGTTCACAATGGTGAAAACACCATTGTTACCGAACCTTCCGGCTTGGCTGACCCTGATTCTAAAACAATATCTGAACCCTCCATTAAGGTAACTGAATAAGAAAATGAGTGATTACGATAGCTATCGTCCGGAAATTTCATATTCCGAAGAACTTCCCCCGGCATCTGTTCTTGATGAAAAAAAGAACGACACGGGGAGAACAACCGGAAGAAAAGTAAGTAACGGAAAAAAAATAAATAAGAAGAAGACAAAGCGTCCTGTTGAAAAAACGCCAAATACAGTCAAAGATAAAATCGTTGCCGAACAGCCATTCTTTGAAAAGCTTGTTGAAGCCTTTACAGGCACTTCTGCCCGTCTTCTTTTAGGGATATTCCTTGGCTGCTTCACTATTTATTTGGGTGTGGCCTTCTTCTCCTATTTCAGCAGTTGTATCCAAGATCAGTCTGCTGTGAATGCATACGCTATAGGAACTGCACCAGCTATTTCAAATTCAGCCGGTGAAGGGGGTGCCAGACTTTCCGAATTCCTTATTAACGAGACTTTTGGCTTAGGTTCTTTTGTTATAGTTTTCTGGCTTGGTGCAATGAGCTTGAAACTACTTACGGGCCGTCCTAAATTCAAGTCAGTGAATTTCACTATAAAGTGTATTGTCGCCTTGATCACAGTCTCCCTGATAGTAGGGCTCACCACAATCGCGATGCATTCATCTGTGAATTGGGGAGGCTATCACGGCCGATATGTGAATGAGTTTATAATTCATTTCTTCGGAGGAATCGGAGCCACATTGCTATGTGTGTTCATGATAGCTCTGTTTGTTGTAATCTGCCTGCGCGACCTTGTTGGATGGATTATCAGGATGAAACGCAAACGTGATGAAAAACGAAGAATAATTGCTGAGCAGAAAGCTGCCGAGGAGGCTCAGCGAGAGGAAATTCGCAGGATGCAAGAGGAGGAAAGGATTGAAGATCTCAAAGCCGGGGAAACTGTCAATCTTGATCCGGAACCGATTCCGGAAACTATTGACGAACCTGTTTCTTTTGCGCAGAATGAACCATTATACTCAATTGAAGGTGATGACACATACACTTCAGCCAACGCTGAGGATGAGGAACCTGAAGGAAGCGATGTGGTGTCAACCTCAGTTTCTGACTCCATGGTTGCCCCGACATACGATATGCCGGGTGAAAATAGTGAAAAGGAATCCGAGAATGAGCATTCTGAAAACACCGGAGCTGATGCACCGGAGACTGTATCAGAGAATGAGCCGGAAAACGTGAGTGATGAAAATGTTGACAGCGATCTTGAAAACGTTGAATCGAAGCCAGAACCTACAGATACGATGAGGGTAAACGTGAACCAGATTGCTGAAGCGACTGTGCCTCATTATAAAGTGGGGGAGGGGCCAGCCGACAATTACCCATACGAATTTCCTCCATTTGAGATATTGCGCCCCGGCGTAGAAAGGATAAGCGTTGACAATGAAGAACAACTTGACAATAAAGAGAAAATCAGATCAACCCTTCTTGATTTCGGCATTCCGATCACTCGTATAGAGGCTACTGTAGGGCCGACTATCACTCTATATGAGATTGTGCCTGACAAAGGTGTGAAGATTGCGAAAATTCGTTCGCTTGTTGATGACATAGCCTTGAGTCTCTCGGCAAACGGAGTGCGTATCATTGCTCCGATTCCGGGTAAGGGAACCGTAGGTATCGAAGTGGCGAACAAAGATCCTCAGGTTGTGTCAATGAGAACTATTATTAAGTCAAAGAAATTTCAGGAAAGCAAGTATATCTTGCCTGTTGCAATAGGTTCAACGATCTCCAATGATGTCTATATTGCCGATCTTGCCAAAATGCCTCACCTTCTTGTTGCTGGTGCAACAGGTCAGGGTAAATCAGTGGGCTTGAATGCAATCATAGCGTCCCTCCTTTATTGCAAGCGTCCTAATGAACTGAAATTTGTTATGATTGACCCTAAGCAGGTGGAATTTTCACTTTATAATAAAATCAAGGATCATTATATGGCAGTCATCCCTTCGGAGGAGGATGAGGAACCTGTAATCACGGATATGCAGAAAGTGGAGGCAACTTTAAACTCCTTGTGTATCGAAATGGATAACCGCTATAACCTTTTGAAGAATGCCCATACCCGAAACATAGAGGAATATAATGCCAAATACAAGGCCGGAAAGCTTAACCCGGCTGAGGGGCACAGGGTGTTGCCTTATATTGTTGTCGTTGTTGATGAGTTCGGCGACCTCATAATGGTATCAGGAAAGAACGTAGAGATGCCTATTGCGCGTCTGGCTCAGAAGGCACGTGCGGTGGGTATGCATGTAATCATAGCAACTCAGAGGCCTTCTACCAATGTTATCACCGGTATTATAAAAGCCAACTTCCCTGCCAGGATGTCGTTCAAGGTATCATCGGGTGTTGACTCAAAAACAATTCTTGACACCACCGGAGCCCAGCAGCTGATAGGCCGCGGAGATATGCTTATCTTCAACAATTCGGAGATGGTCCGAGTGCAGTGTGCCTTTATCGACACTCCGGAAGTTGAAGCTATTTGTGATTACGTTGAAAAACAACCATACGCTCAAGGCACGTATCTCCTTCCGGAACCAATGCTTGGGGATGGAGATGGTGAGGGCGCCGGAGGTGGTGGACTTTCTGGCGACCGGGACCCTTTGTTTGAGGAGGCGGCTCGAATTGTTGTCAATTCCGGAACGGCTTCCACATCCTACTTGCAACGAAGATTCTCTATTGGATATAACCGTGCAGGAAAGATTATGGATCAGCTTGAAGCCATGGGAATTGTAGGGGCATCGCAAGGTGGAAAACCGCGTGCTGTATTGGTTGACCAGATTGGTCTTGAGCAGATTCTCAGCACATTGTAAGCATCTGCCTTGCCTACGAATGTTTGTGATAAAGTTATTAATTATCTGATAGATATAATTGATATTATTAGATATAATTAGATATTAAAAGATGGGAATAAAGACTCTATCTTCGGCTTTAATAATTTTTCTGAGCATGTTTCTTTCTTTTCAGGCAAAAGGGGAGACAGCGGGAGATATTCTTGCTAAATCAGCCTCAAAAGTTAAAGGTTCAAAAGGGGTTGAAGTAAACTATAATATATCGGGTGGCGGACGGTCAATCTCCGGCGTATTGAAAAGTTCCGGATCAAAATTTTATGTGAAGGCGGGGGGAATGGAGTCCTGGTATAATGGGAAATCCCTATATACCTACAATCCATCTACCAAAGAAACTACAGTGGTTAATCCCACTCCTGCAGAATTAGCTGAGGTGAATCCTTTGATATATATGAGCAGTTATTCTAAATTTTTCTCTCCCGCTTTTTCCAAGAATAAGCCTGCCGGGAAATACGTGATCGATCTCAATTCAAAAAGCAGGAAAGCCCCGGCGAAAAAGATTACTGTATTCATAAATTCAAAGACACTGCATCCGGAAAAATTCATCATAACTGCAACGGATGGGAGCGTGACAAACGTTAGCATAACGAAGGGAAATTATGCATGTTCTTTTGCTTCATCAGTGTTTGAATATCCTAAGGCCAGATTTTCTAATGTTAATCTGGTTGACTTAAGATAAATGATAAAAACCGTTTGTGGTTTGTTATAAAGAGTGTGTGGTTGTTAGGATTTCAATATTGTGATTTTATCAACCTCGTTAATAAAAAATCTAAATGACTATGAAAGAGAATTTAGTAAAGGTTTTAATCATCGGGTCGGGTCCGGCCGGCTACACGGCAGGAATATATGCAGGAAGAGCAAACCTGTCACCGCTCATTTATGAAGGGGATCAGCCCGGTGGACAATTGACCCAGACAACAGAAATAGAGAATTTCCCAGGATATCCACAAGGAGTTGACGGGAATGAGATGATGTCACATCTCAGGGAGCAGGCTTTACGCTTTGGCGCTTCAATAAAGTCGCGCAAGATAGTGAAGGTTGACTTTTCAAAACGCCCTTTTGTATGCGAAGACGAACGAGGGGAGAAAGTGGAAGCAGAGACTGTGATCATCTCTACAGGCGCTTCTGCAAAATATCTTGGCCTTGCAGATGAAGAGAAATATCGGGGGCTCGGTGTTAGTGCCTGTGCAACGTGCGATGGTTTCTTTTACAGAAAGAAACGTGTGGCAGTTGTCGGTGGTGGTGACACAGCCTGTGAGGAGGCACTTTATCTGTCATCTCTTGCTGAGAAAGTCTATATGATTGTAAGAAAAGATTATCTCCGTGCATCTGATGTAATGAAACGGAGAGTGATGGAGAAGGAAAATATCGAAGTGCTTTTCAATTGTAACACAGAAGGCCTCTATGGCGAGGACGGCGTTGAAGGGGTACACATTGTGCGTCATCTTGGCACTGATAAAGAGGAACGCTTCGACCTTGCCGTCGAAGGATTTTTCCTTGCGATAGGCCACCGTCCTAATACCGAGATTTTCCGTGGGCAGATTGATATTGACGCTGAGGGGTATATAGTTGTTGCCGCTCCAACCACCAAGACCAATGTTGAAGGAGTGTTTGCGGCCGGTGATTGTGCCGATCCCATCTATCGTCAGGCTGTAAGCGCCGCCGGCACCGGATGTCGCGCCGCGATTGATGCAGAGCGATTCCTGTTGGCAAAAGAGGAACTTTAATTTTCATGATATGGAGAAAGATGAGAAACAGAGTCTGCTCGACCGACGCTATCTGAGGATGGCAATGATATGGAGTGAAAATTCTTATTGTGTCCGCAGGAAAGTCGGAGCACTTATCGTGAAAGATAAGATGATCATTTCAGACGGTTTCAATGGAACGCCTTCAGGATTCCCCAATCTATGTGAGAGTGCTGATGGCGTCACTTTCCCATACGTGCTCCACGCTGAGGCCAATGCCATTACGAAGGTGGCCAGAAGTAATAATTCGAGTGAAGGAAGCACTCTGTATGTCACGGCAAGTCCGTGCATGGAATGTTCGAAATTAATTATCCAGGCCGGGATACGCCGGGTGGTATTTTCCGAACTGTATAGAATTACCGATGGCCTTGACCTTCTTAAGAAGGCCGGGGTTGAGACAGTGCATCTCCCTCTTGACTGAAAGAGTGAGTCCGCTTTCCGAGCGGAACTCGATAAAATAATACAATGAGAGAAAATAAAAGAAATTTAGGTTATATTCTGCTGCCTTTAGTTCTTTGTGCAGGTATTATAGGCGGCATATTCATCGGCAAATTTGTAGAGCAACGTCGTGTTTCTCCCACACAGGAGAAATTGCAGACGATTCTTGATCTCATTGAATCGCAATATGTTGATGAAATCAATATAGATTCTCTTTTGGAGAAGTCGATTCCGGATATAATGTTGTCGTTGGATCCACATTCCGCCTACATTCCGGCTTCTGAACTCACTCAGACCAATGATGAGCTTGCGGGTTCATTCGGAGGAGTAGGAGTGTCATTCCAGATTATAAATGACACGGTGAATGTGATTGAAGTTGTTTCCGGAGGCCCTGCTGAGAAAGTAGGCCTGTTGCCCGGCGACCGCATAATAGAGGCAGACGGCAAGCAGCTGAGTGGCGCAAATGTCACTAATGAGGATGTTTTCTCCGCGCTTCGCGGTAAGGAGGGCACGAAAGTCAAGATAAAGGTGAAGCGTTCAAACAGCCGCAACCTGCTCGACTATGAAGTGACCCGTGGCGAGATTCCCTCAAACAGCGTGGATGCTTCCTACATGATGAGTGACAGAACAGGATATATCAAGGTCAGCAAATTTGCCAGAACCACCTATTCAGAATTTCTAAATGCTCTCTCGAAGTTAAAGGGGAAAGGCGCAACCGGCTATATCATTGATTTGCGTAACAATTCCGGCGGGTATATGGATCAGGCTATATTTATGGCTAATGAGTTCCTCCCTTCCGGAAAGATGATAGTCTATACTAAAGGACGCACACCTGAAAATGAAACCATCGCTGTCAGTGACGGTACAGGCGGTTTCCAGGATGCGGCTGTCACAGTCCTTACCAATGAGTTTTCGGCATCAGCCTCAGAAATTTTTGCAGGTGCTATGCAGGATAACGACCGTGGAGTAGTGATCGGACGCAGGTCATTCGGAAAAGGGCTTGTTCAGAATCAGACAGAACTGCCCGACAGCTCAGCGATCAGGCTCACCGTGGCGCGTTATTACACACCTTCCGGACGCTCGATCCAGAAAGAATATAAACGCGGACGCGATGGCAAATATGAACTCGAAATAGTGGATCGCTATAATCACGGTGAGTTTTATTCGCAAGATAGCATCAGGTTTGATGAATCCAAGAAGTTCACCACGGCTGCCGGGCGCACCGTGTATGGAGGAGGCGGGATTATGCCTGATATCTTTGTGCCGGAAGATACTATAGGTTATACATCCTATTATATCGAGGCTGTCAACAGAGGTTTAATACAGAAATTCTGTCATGAGATGGCGGAGAAATATCGACCGCTGATGAAGGAAAAGACCTTGGCAAATATGAATCGAATTGTGCCACGGGATGAATCCTTGCTTAATCTGTTTGTTGACTGGGCTGTAGGCCAAGGCTTACCCGCAAGGTGGTATTATATCAACCAATCGAGAGATTTATTGTTAAATCAATTGAGGGCGGTACTTGCACGCGACCTGGTGGGATATGAGGCTTTCATAGAAATTCTCAATGAGAAAGACACCACTGTGAAGAAAGCCAAGGATATCTTAAGCTCGGGGGAAGCCGAGACTCTGCTCCGGAAACCTTAATCAAAAAATGTAGAATCGGCTCGTAAAAATAAATTTGCTATGGAAAAGAGCGAAATAAGAAGGAAAATCAAGGCTATGCGTTCTATGCTTCTCGAGGCAGAGAAAATGAGCGCGGCGGATGAAGTGTTTGAACAATTGGAGAAGACAGCCGCTTTTCTGTTGGCTGACAGAATTTTGATGTATCATTCTCTCCCGGATGAACTCTCCACTCATCGCTTCCTTGATAAATGGCACGGAAGGAAAAGTTTTTATTTGCCTCGTGTGAATGGTGTGAATCTTGAAATTTTACCATACGATGAGACAAGGCTTGAACTCGGTGCCTTCCATATAGAGGAACCAACGGGTAACAATACTGTTCCCGCTGAGGATATTGAACTTGTAATTGTGCCAGCCGTGGCTTACGATCGTTCCGGCAATCGTCTTGGTCGCGGAAAAGGGTTCTATGACCGGCTTCTTGCTACGACCAAAGCGACTAAAGTTGGGGTTGGCTACGAATTTCAGATTGTTGACGAGATTCCCGCTGAGCCTCACGACGTAAAGATGGACATGGTTATAACCCAGAAAACTGCCATAAGGATAAAATAATTATCTTTTATGATTACATTCCTTGTATATCATATCGGCAATGAGGTGTAAGAATAATAAAAAAGCGCTCCGGATCAAATAAATGCCCCGGAGTGCTTTTTATTTAGTTATGAAGAAGTCGATTAAATAATTGTAATAAAATAGTAAAGCAGTTCAAGTATGCCTGTATATAGCAGAGACTCAAAATTGTCTGATGTCATACTGTATGATCCATCGGTGATTCAGGTGGTTAATCGGTTTGGAATTTATCTTGGAGTTGGAGATTCCTCTATTAAGACAATTTGCGAGGAGCATAATATAGAGGAAACGCTATTCCTCTCCATTGTCAACACTTATCTGAACCGAAATTATTTCCCTGAAGGAACTGCCGGAAAGGTAAGCCTTCACTTGTTGATTGATTATCTTGAAAAAACAGATTATTATTACAGCAGTATCCTTCTCCCTAACATTGAACGTCACTTCAATCTTCTTATTTCAAAGAGTATAACTAATGAGGAGCCTACCAATCTTCAACTCTTGCAAAAATTCTTTATTGAGGTGAAGGCGGAGCTTTTAGGAGTGATTGAGACAGACTTAACTCATTGGTTTCCTGCTCTTAGGGGTAATAAGAAAATAGGGAGTATGGAGAAGGAGTGCTCAGAAAACAGGAAGCCATACGATAATCATGTCTTGGAGGAAAAAATAAGTGACCTAATCAACTTCTTTGTAATCCATTTGAGAGGGGTTTATGATCACAACCTTTGTGTAGCAGTGGTTTCAGCGCTTGTAACCCTTGAAAAGGATATCCAGCAGAATAATAGAATACGCGACAGAATTTTGAAACCGTTATGTCAAGAATAGGGATTTTAGGGTTATCCTCGATTGAGATAATGGGGATAAAAGGTATTCTGATTGAAATTCCCGGCTCGGTTTCTTCTTCAGTTGAAATCAACAGCTATGATAATTTTCATCACTTTAAGCAAGATGCCGATAAACTGGATCTATATATAGTGGGTATATCGGATTTTATAGGGCATATTTCTTTTTTTATGCCCAGGAAGGCGCGCACAGTCATATTAAATCCGGGCAATATGATGGAAGAGAGAGAGAACGGCGCAGATGAAAAGAACTATTCAGGACTCAATCAGATATATAGGAATACACCTGAAGGAGAGCTTGCCGAAATATTCCGCGCATTGTTCGATGAAATGTCAGGGAAGATGGAAGTGTCGGGTGAGCTTTCGATACGTGAGAAGGAGGTGCTGAAGGAACTGGCTCGTGGAAAGACAAATAAAGAGATTGCTGATATTCTCTCAATCTCAGTCAACACGGTCATTACGCACCGAAAGAACATATCAACAAAGTTAGGAATCAAATCTGTTTCCGGACTGTCATTATACGCCTTAATGAATGGGGTGATATGACCTTTGAAGAAAGAGAGTTTCTGTTTAAAAGAATTATTTGATAAGGATTATCAAGAAAATCTCAAAAATATATTCATTTAACGGATATATTTTTGAAAAGTTGAAAAAAATACATTACATTTGTGTAATTCTTTAAGCTATTTTGCGTCTATATATAGAAGGGGGATTGGATAATGAGGATAAAGAATGTCGATAGATTTAAAAATAACCGTAATATTAATTAAAACTAACATTTTATGATCAGGAAAGCTTTGAGCATAGCGATGTTTCTTCTGACAGCGTTATGCGTGAGTGCCCAGATGCCGGAGTTGCCACAGATTCCATTAGATCCGTCGGTAAAGAGCGGTAAACTTGAAAATGGGCTTACTTATTACATCCTTCATAATGAGCATCCCAAGGATCGTGCCAATTTCTATATTGCACAGAAAGTAGGATCGACTCTTGAGGCTCCGTCTCAGCTTGGTCTGGCTCATTTCCTTGAGCACATGGCTTTTAACGGAACCACCAACTTCCCCGGTAAGAACATGCTCAATTACCTTCAGTCGAAAGGTATCCGTTTCGGTTATGATATCAACGCATATACATATTTTGACGAGACTGTCTATAACATAGACAATGTTGTCACCACCGACAAAGCTCTTATGGATAGCGTTCTTCTTGCTCTTCGCGACTGGAGTTGCGGCATCCTTCTTGAGGATGCAGAAATTGATGCAGAACGCGGGGTGATTGAAGAGGAATGGCGTTCAAGAAATGATGCCAATTTCCGTATGCTCGAGTCAGTGCTTCCTAAGATTTATAATGAGTACCAGTATCAGCAGTCGGTTATCGGAAAGATGGATATCATCCGTAATTTCCCATATTCCGAAATCCGCGACTATTATAAGAAATGGTATCGTCCGGATCAGCAGGGTATCGTTATCGTAGGTGATTTTGATGTTGCCGAGATGGAGAAAAAAGTAATCGACCTCTTCTCCAAGATCGAAATGCCGGCTAATGCCGCTGAAAGAAAATATCCGGAGGTTTCAGATAATGAAAAGCCGATTTTCGCTTATTTTGATGATCCAGAGACAATGTATCCGAGAGTCGATGTTTCATTTAAGATGGATAAGATGCCATTGGAATATAGAAACACCGCACTTTATGTTCAGCAGGATCTCATTGAAGACCTGATCTCCACGATGATCAATAACCGTCTGAGAGAGTTTGGACAGAAGCCTGAATGCAACTATGCTTTTGCTGTTGTTAACTTCAACGATTTCTGGGTATCAAAGACAAAGGCTGCATTCAATGTGATTGTAATTGGTAAAACCGATGTGACTAAGGCTTTCAATGACGCAATGGGCATCGTGGCTCGTGCTTGCAAGACCGGCTTCACTGATTCTGAGCTTGAAAGAGCACGCGATGAAATGCTTTCAGGATATGAGAAGTTCTACAATGAGCGCAATAATACCAATTCAGGAATATTTGGCGAGCTCCTTTACCGTCATTTCATTGATAACACTCCTTATCCGGGTGCTGAAGCTCAATATGAGATGGCAAAACAGATTCTTCCTCTGGTTCCTGTGCAGGCTCTTAATCAGGCTGTAGCTCAACTTCTTACTTCTGAAAATCAGGTTATGGTTGTCTCACAACCGCGTAAAGACGGCATGGAAGTAATTGAAGAGGAGAAATTTGTTGGCAATTTACAGAATATCCTGAATGCAGAATATGAAGCATACGTTGACGAAGTGATTACCGATCCAATGATTACAGATCTCCGTGCGCCCGGTAAGATTGTCTCTGAGAAGGAAGGTGCTTTCGGTACAACCGAGCTTACACTTTCAAATGGTGTGAAAGTTGTTGTTAAGCCCACTGACTTCAAGGCAGACCAGATCTTGATGACAGCATTCTCCAAAGGCGGCAAGCAGGCATATCCGGCATCTATGTCAAATATCATAATGTTTGCAGAGGATGCATACGAGTCAAGCAAGCTTGGCAACTTCAACAAGACAATGTTGAGAAAATATTTAGCCGGCAAGAATATGAGCCTCCAGTATAACATTGGCAACATAACAAACACTCTTGAAGGTTCATCGTCTGTTAAAGACCTTAAATATCTTCTCGAGGCGCTTTACGCATCTTTCACTGAACTTTCTGCCGACAATGAGACCTTCACCACTCAGCTTGAATCTGCACGTACGTCGCTGACTGCACAGGCATCAAATCCGCTTTACACTTTCTCAAGAAATGTAATGAAGGCACTTCATAATGATAATCCGATGTTCAATCTTCCGACGCTTGCCGATCTTGACAAGGTGAATTATCAGGCTACGCTTGATTTCGTGAAGGGAACAATGAAGAATGCAGCTGACTTCACAATCGTTTTCGTGGGCAATGTGGATATGGAAACTCTTAAGCCTCTGCTTGAGCAGTACGTGGCGTCACTTCCTTCAGATCCAAAGAATCTCACTGCTGTGAAGAAAGAGACATCTTTGCTTAATGCTACCGGCCAGGTTAAGGATGAATGGAAAGAGCCAATGCAGGCTCCTGCAACTCACGTTTATGATGTGCTCAGTGATACCAACATTCCCTATAGCATTGAAAATGCAAAGAAGATTGAATTAATAGGCGATCTCCTTGGAAATATATATACAGAGACTCTGAGAGAAGAGGAGGGCGGAACTTATAGCCCACATGCCTATGCATATATGAGCCCGGTCACCGGTGAATGGAATGTTATATATACTTTCTCCACCAATCAGGCACAGCAGGAGAAGATGATTGCGCGCGCTTATGACGAACTTGTTAAACTTCTTCAGAATGGCACGAATGCCGAGAACTTCAACAAGGTGAAGGAAGCAGCGATGAAGCAGTATGAAAATTCTATCCGTACCAATAATTACTGGCTCAATCAGCTTAGTCTCTATCTCCGCGGTGTTGATGATATCACCAACGGCAAGGCTGCTATTGAAAACCTCTCTGTGGATGAATTTAATACATTCATGAAAAACCTCTATAATGGAAAGAACCGTATTCAGGTTGTCATGGAAGGCGTAGAGAAGAAATAAAATTCACAGAAATCTATAATTGAACCGGCTCCATTTTTGGGGTCGGTTCTTTTTTATTTTAGCCTGAAAGAGCAGCTTATTAAATTATGTTAGTGTTGATTAAGAACTATTAAAATAATGAATGTGTTAATAAAGTGAGTAAACATCGTTAATAAGAATGTTTTGTAATTTTTCACTATAACTATTATAATGAAATGAGATTAGACGGACGAAGATCAAGCAGCAATGTTGAAGACAGACGCGGTGTAAGCGGAGGGAAGATTGCCGGAATCGGTGGAATAGGAGGTCTGATAGTGACTGCGCTTATTATTTGGCTGGCAGGAGGCAATCCTTTGGAAGTCCTCAATCAGTCAGGAGGTGTGATCGGAAACACCCATCAGGTTCAGTCAACGCTTTCTCCTGAAAAGGAACAGCAATATGAAGAGTTTGCCAAAATAATCCTTGCCGGCACAGAGGATGTCTGGAAAGAGGAATTCAGCAAAGCAGGATTGACCTACAGGAATCCCAAAATGGTCCTCTATACCGGTTCCGTTCAATCAGCGTGTGGCAATGCCACTTCGGCAGTGGGACCTTTCTATTGTTCGGCAGATGAAACGTTATATATCGACCTCTCTTTTTTTGAAGAGATGGAGAAAAATATGCATGCCGGAGGAGATTTTGCATACGCTTATGTCATTGCTCACGAAGTTGGGCATCATGTGCAGAATCTTTTAGGCACACTCGACCAGACCCACAATGCGATGCGTCAGTTGCCCGAAAAGGAGGCAAACAGAATAAGTGTCAGGACTGAACTTCAGGCGGATTATTATGCCGGCGTATGGGCTTACCACGATAACAGGAAGTTTAACAGTCTTGAACCCGGAGATATTGAAGAGGGATTAAATGCAGCGTCTAAAATAGGTGATGACTATTTACAAAAACAGGCTCAGGGATATGCAGTGCCGGAAACCTTCAATCACGGCACTTCGGCACAACGGGTGAGATGGCTCAAAAAGGGAGCCTCTACCGGTAATCTCAGGGGCGGGGATACATTCACGCCAGCCTATAATGAGTTATAATCTAATTCAGAATTTTATAAAATATGAAAGGAGGATGAGGAGTATAAGGGGAGGTGCAATGAATTTAATCACAAAGTGAATCACGGGATAGCATCGTTCTCTTAAACTTCCGTGATTTGTTATTTCATCGCGCAGATATTTTTTATTAACTACCCAGCCCATAAAGATACATACGAGGATAGATACAACCGGTAAGAATATATTCGTTGCCAGATTATCAAGAAAATCGAATATAGTCATACCTAAAATCTTGAATCCGTTCAAGGAGCCGAAAGAGAGGGAACAGAGGGAGCTGAGGAGAAACAGAGGCATCATTACGATAAGTGTTGCAGCAGTGCGGCTTTTCTTAAACCTATCTTGCAACCATGCCACTGATACTTCTGCAATCGAAATTGTTGAAGTGAGAGCCGCCACAAAAAGAAGAAGGAAAAAAAGAATTGACCAAAGGCGTGTGAAATGCATTTGTGAAAAGATTTCAGGAAGAGTCACAAAAACCAGTGTCGTGCCACGCAATTCCGCCCCGTCAAGCCCAAAGCTTGAAACAGCCGGGAAGATGATCACCCCCATCATGACAGCAACAAGGAGATCTAAAAGCGACACAGTGAGCGCAGTTTTGGTCAAGCGCGTATCTTTAGGGAAATAGGAGGAGTAGGTGATCAGTATTCCCATTCCCAAGCTCAGAGAGAAGAAAGACTGCCCAAGAGCATTGACTATAACCCCGGGCGTAATTTTGCTGAAATCCGGAGATAAAAAGAACTTCAAGCCTTCTGACGCGCCATCAAGAGATAAAGAGACACCGCAAAAAACAAGAAGCAAAAGAAAAAGCAGAGGCATCAGGATGTTCGACAGACGCTCAATCCCTTTCTGCACTCCGCAAAGCAAAACCGCAATATTTATTCCGATCAGAACATATAGATTAATGAGGGGAGAGATGTCGGCACAGATATAGTTTTCCATCTTCGCATGAAATGATGCATCCATGCTAACATTTGCGCTATCGGGTGAATACAGGTTACCAGTGATTGACTGCCAGAGATATTCAAAAGTCCAGCCTGCTACCACCATATAGAAAGAGAGGATCAGATATGAAGCAAGCACCGCCAGGCCGCCGGTGATCCACCAGGGAGTGTCGGGCTTAAGTTTCATGAATGCTCCGACAGCATCAGATTTGGTGCCTCGACCCAATGAGAACTCAGCCAGCATCACCGGCACACCGAGGATGATAAGGCACAATACATAGACAAATAAAAATGCCGCCCCACCGTTTGCTTGTGTCTCTGCCGGAAATCTCCACACGTTTCCTAATCCCACGGCAGAGCCAACAGTTGCGGCGATTAATCCTATCTTACTGCTGAAAGTTGCTTTTGCTTGTGCCATATATCCTCTTTTTTAGGCAAAAGTACAATTATATTACGAAAATTCCTATATTATGAAGATAATTTGTTAATTTTGTAAGCGAAATTCCGGTAATGCTATTCCGGCGAAAGGGAAAAAATATGATGCATATTAAACATTTATCGGCTATAGGAATCGGGTTAATAGCCTTCTCTTCTTTTGCACAAAACAAAAAGATTAATTTGCCGATTGTAGAGGTGCTTGGGAAACAGTATTATGTTTATGAAGCTAAAAAGAACCAGACATTCTTTAATATAGCCAACGATTTCCATTGGGACCTTGAGGAGCTTATGCGTATCAATTCTAAGGTGCTTAGCCCAATGGTGAAGGGGACAAAGATATATTATCCTTGCTCTCCCGAATCATCATCTTCATATTCATCTACGGAGGATGGGAGTCCTATTCCGGAGGAGATGATTCAGCCTATCACTCATCTTGTGAAAAAGGGGGAAACTGTGTATAGCATCTCTTTGATGTATGATATACCCATAGAGAAACTATATTCGCTCAATCCCGGAAGCAGGAGCGGAATAAAGGCCGGCGAATTGCTCAGGATCAAGGATTCTTCAGATGCGACTCCCATAAAAGGGAATCCGGAATTTTATACTGTGAAAAGAGGCGATACACTCTATCAATTATCAAAGACCTTTAAAACAACCGTGGCCGCTATTCTTAATCTCAATCCGGGTATTTCGGAAGATAATTTCAAAGCCGGCGAGATTATAAAGATTCCTGAAATTGGCGAAGGGATAAAAAAAGAGACCAAATATGTTGAGGAACCGACCGTCTTAGGATTCTCTTCTTATAAGGTAGATAAAAAAGATACCTGGGATTCTGTATCAGAAAAAACCGGTGTCAGCGTTGAGGAGTTGCAAAAAGCTAATGGCGGCACAACCAATTTAAAGTCCAATCAGATCATAGGGGTACCGGAGATTGTGGTTGACTCGGTTTATAAGACAATAGTGACTGAGGATCCACGCGAACTCACCCTGAATGGAGTGAGTGAAATCTATGATGATGTGCATCGTGTTATTTCCACTTCTGATTCAGTAAAGGAAATTAAGATCGGCATATTGATGGTTAATCCGACCTCTAAAATTGATCTTGATTTTACGAGAGGTTTTCTTACCGGCATGAATCAGGTTAAGAATACTGAATATAAGGTGAATCTGAAAGTCTTGGATGGCAGGATGTCACAAGAGGCACTGATTGACAGTCTGGGAAATTATTGTCCGACAATGCTGTTCACCACTTATGAAAAGAATACGCCTGAATTTCTTGCCGACTATGCTCTGGTGAGTCAAGTGCCTGTGATCAACACTTTCGACTTGAAGGATGAAACCTATCTTTCGAATCCCTATTTTGTAAACATACTCACACCTTCAAACTATTTTAACGAGGAGATTGTGAATGATGTTTATAATCGTTTTCCCGGAGCCACTCTGATTGTGGTTGGGAGTGAAACAGACTCCAACGATCTTTTGGTTGCTCTTGAAAATAAATGGGATGAGAAGAGAATAAAGAGGGTGGCAGATATGGAGGCATTGGCCGACCTTTCAATTGTTCCGTCGGCAAGCTATGTCATATTTGGCAATGTTTCCAAAAAAGATGAGATATCTGAGTTAGCGGAAAAGGTGGCTGAATTGCGCGATGAGAATTTTCGTTCTACCATAGGGTTTCTTGGTCGTCCGAATTGGATCGTATATGACGAAGCACTGAAAGATTCTTTCCAGAAGGCAGATGTTATGATTCCCGCACGATTCTATTATGATAAGAATTCATCTGAGGCCAAAGTGTTCCAGAGCGAATATAACAAGCTTTTCAATATGACTCCCACAAAATCATTTCCTATGTATTCCACAATGGGATATGATGAGGCAATCTATTTCATACCTTCGTTGATTAAGGCAGGAGGTGACATAAATGAATTCCGGGAGAGCACATCATCGGTTCAATCGGATTTCGACCTTGTCCGCACAGCTAATTGGAGCGGCTTGATTAATCCTATGGTCTATCTTGTAAGATTCACTCCTTACGGAGCTATCGAAAAACAGAAAATTAAATGAGGAAAAGTTTATTTTCTAAAAGCTCTTCAGCCATCAAAGCCGGTGCTTTTGCATTGGTTTTGAGTGGATGTGGCTTTGCAACACAAGCACAGACCCATTACCATGCTAATATATCGGTTGGTGTTAAGGGAGGAGTAGATCTGTCAAGGGTTAATTTCACTCCGAGCGTGAAGCAATCTTTTGTGTTGGGTGGAAACGCCGGTGTAACATTCCGTTATATTGAAGAAAATCATTTCGGCCTGATAGCAGAGGTAAATTTTGAACAGAGAGGATGGAAAGAGAATTTTGAAGAGGCACCGTTCAGTTATTCCCGCACCCTGAACTATATCCAGATCCCTTTTCTGGCTCACATTTATTTTGGAAGGAGAGGAAGATTCTTTTTCAATGCCGGCCCGGAAATTGGTTTTATGATAGGGGAGAGCACGAAATCGAATTTTGATTATAAGAATGTATCGTCTATTTCTGGTTTCCCTTTGAGAAATACCTATCAATACCTTATGAACGCGGATCCAAAAGTGGATTATGGCATCTCAGCCGGTCTCGGTGGGGAGTTTAACATAAACAGGATTAATTCTGTCTATCTTGAGGGGCGCTTTTATTACGGTCTGGGTAACGTGCTTAAATCAGGACGGACCGAAAGCTGCCGAGGATCCAACTCGATGTCAATTATGATTTCTGCAGGATATTGGTTCAGATTGAAGTGACTTCTCAATAATGGTAAAAAGAAATCCCGACACCTCTAAATCAGGATGTCGGGATTCTTTTAAATTTAGCGATGAATGTAATTTTAACTATCTCAGAAGACTATAACAATGTCTATATGAGAACATCAAGCGAACATATACAATAGAGAGAAATAGACCGTGACGGCAGGCATGGCAAGAAGGAAAGAGTCGATACGGTCGAGTATTCCTCCGTGACCCGGGATAATGTTGCCTGAATCCTTTATATGGAAATGACGTTTGAACATTGATTCTATCAGATCACCCCAAGTGCCGAAAACAGTGACTATTATTGCAAGGCCAAGCCATTGGAAGATATTAGAATGAAGGCCCATAAAGGAGTCGGAGCAGTAACAGAAAAGAGTGGCCGCTATGAGGTTAAAGAGCAATCCTCCAAAAAAACCTTCCCAGGATTTCTTGGGAGAGATTCGTTCAAACAGCCGATGCTTCCCGATCATGCTCCCGACAAGATAAGCCCCCGTATCATTAATCCATAACATAAGGAAAACTATAAGAATCACTTTGGGAACCATTATAACGGCTGTTGCGCTCATGCATGCCAATGGAACGCCAATATATATTTGTGTGAGCATAGAGAGAGCCAGACTCCGAACCGGATTATCATTTTTCACGTATAGCTCAAGGATGAACCGCGTAATCATGACACAACCCCAAAGAATAATCGGGAAAACAGGCATAACCGGATTAAATGACAGGGCCAGGCACACGACACCTAATGTGTCAAGATATATCAAAGATAAATTCCTCGTATTTACATCTTCACATATTTTTTCAAACTCAATAGTTGCAAGAATCCCAAATAGGATAGCCAACACTGTGAGTCCGATATAACCCCAGAGAATACAGCCTACAATTATGGCAACATATATAATGCCAGAGAGGCTTCGAGTTAATAATTTCTTCAAGTCCATACAATATGATTATGTTGCAAATTTAATGTAAACTTTTTAAAATTACAATAAAAAGGAACGGTTTAAACCGCTCCTTTTTATGTTGATCTGACCATTGGACTTTATTTCGAACAGTCCATTTGGCCAAAAAGGGAAATTTGCTTTCTCTTATTCCTCGCTTATATCGGGCAAAGCCGCAAGTTTGTAGTTGTGGCCTTTAAGGAAGTCAAGTATCTCCTGTCTTTCCTTGCTGTCGTCCACATCTGAGACGATTCTCTTATAGGCATTCCCCGGCGAGGTGTTGGTCTGATAAATGTGACGATAGCATTTGGCGATATCATCAATGATTTCATCTGTCTTGCGACCTTTGCGGAGCACGTAAGCATTCACTCCGTAATACTCGATGGGATTGTGAGCCATGATCACAAATGGAGGGACATGGTTGTTAACACGGCAACCACCCTTGACAAGCACCCATTCACCAATCTCACAATTTTCATGCACAAGGGCATTGGATGAGAGAATGGTAAAGTTATTAATCTTGCAATTTCCTGCAATTTTAACAGCATTTCCAATCACCACCCAGTCGCCAATTACAGAATCGTGAGCAATATGGCTCTGAGCCATGATGAAGGAATTGTTGCCGATTTTAGTCTCTCCTCCCGGGAAGATGCTTCTGTTTATGATCACATGTTCGCGGATTTTATTATTATCACCTATCACGACATAGCTGTCGTCACCTTTCCAACGGAAATCCTGCGGAGATGCTGAGATGATACACCCGTCAAAGAAAACATTACCCTTTCCAATGCGGGCACCTGAAAGAATGCTGACATGCGGGCAGACAACACAATCATCTCCTATCACCACATTCTTATCGATGTATGCAAAAGCGCTGATTGTCACATTATCGCCTATTTCAGCATCGGGATGCACGAATGCTAACGGACTAATTTTTGACATAGTATATGGATTTTAAGTTTCTACTATCGTCCACCGCCTACAGCCTGATAAAGGCTTATAAGGGCCGACACTTTATTATGCCAGCAGGTCAGGCTGGCCAGCTGTGCGCTCAGAAGACTTGAGCGGGCAGTCAGCACCTCAAGATAGGTGGTTTTCTGGTCGAGTGTAAACAGCTCCTGGGTATATTCTACTGATTTTTCAAGACTCTCCACCTGTTTTATGAGTGCAACGCGCTTCTCTTCGCTTGCCTTGTATTTGGCCAAAGCATCGCTGACATCAGCACTTGCAGTGAGGACCGCAGTCTCAAAAGCATTCATAGCTTTTTCCTGTTGGGCCTTGGCAACCTCAAGGTTTGCAATGTTCTGTCCCCTTGAGAAGATGGGGGCAGATAATTGGCCGGCAAGCTGAATGAACCATTTTCCGGGATTGGTCAGCATCCCTCCCACAAGGTTTGTGAATCCACCTTGAGCAGAGATGTTAAGGGATGGGTAGAATGCGGCGCGTGCGCTATTAGTGGCATAATATGCAGCCGCGAGGCCTCTTTCAGCCGCCCTCACATCGGGACGTGCCGCAAGATAACATACAGGCACTCCCTGTTCCAACGCAACCGGAAGATTAAAATCAAGATCTGAGCTCACGCTCCATTCTTTGGGATAAACACCCATGAGGAGCGACAGAGAATTTTGAGTGGTCTTGATGGCCTCTTCGATATCCGGGATTGAAGCAAGGATGCTATAATAGTTAGCTTCACTCTGCACAACAGCCGCCTCATTGGTATAAGCCGCCTCCTTCATCAGTTTCATCGATTCAACCTGGTCTTTCCAGATTTCAGAGGTGCGACGGGTAAGGTCGAGCTGTTGGTTAAGGAGCATCAGGGCATAATACGTGTTGGCAACACCACAGATTATCTGTGAACGCACCGCCTGCTCATACTCCATCATCTGTTCCTTTGTGACTTGAGCGCCTCGTTTCCGGTTCAGAATCTTTGCAAACACATCTATCTCCCAATTCACTGCCAAAGGAATGGTATAAGACCAGTTCATGTGGCTTCCTCCATAGCTTGACGTTCCGCCATTAGGAGTAAGAGCCAAAGAGGGGAGATAACTCAGTTTTGCTCCCTTTAATTGAGAGTGTGCAATCTCGACATTTAGACGTGCATCTTCGAGATTCTGGTTATTGTCGAGTGCCATTCGAATATATGACTGCAGGGTGGGATCGGTGAACACCTTTTCCCAGCCAAGATAGGAGAGTGAGGCCGAATCCACACTCTCAGTTGCCTTGCGGAAATCCGAAACATATACATTATTATCGGAAGGCAGGTCATATTTCTTATAGATGTTACAGCTGCACAAGGTGCCCAAGGCAGTCAACATCAAGGAATATTTAATTATTTTATTCATTATTCTTTCTATAAGGATGTATGGCGGAAGGGCCTTTCCCTCCCTGCCATACGAGTTTATAGCTTAGTCTTGTTTAAAACTGTATTGCTCAATTTCAGATGAGATGCCGCTGTTGTCGGTATCTTTCCATTTCGGAGGAGTGATTTTCTCCTGTATGAGCTGGAAGGCTACGAAGAGGGAAGGCACAACAAGAACCTGCAAAATCATACCAATCAACATACCACCAACAGCACCTGTTCCGAGCGCGATATAACCATTTGCACCTGCACCCGAAGCAAACATCATCGGAAGAAGACCGATAATCATTGCGAGCGAGGTCATAAGGATAGGACGCAAACGGTCGGATGCTCCCTGAATAGCTGAATTGACAATGCTAAGGCCTGTCCTGCGGCGTTCAAGCGCAAACTCAACGATAAGGATAGCATTCTTGGCAAGAAGGCCAATCAACATAATCAAAGCAATCTGCAGATAGATGTTATTGTCGATTCCCATTATCTTGGCGAAGATGAACGAGCCCATCAAGCCGAAAGGCACGGAGAGAATAACGGCAAACGGAATGATGTAACTTTCATATTGGGCACTCAAGATAAGATAAACGAAGAGAAGCACTAATGCAAACACATATCCAGTTGTTCCGCTACCGCTCTTAACCTCCTCACGCGACATACCTGCATATTCAAAACCGAATCCTGTAGGAAGAGTCTGGGCGGCAACCTGTGCAACAGCGTCAAGTGCCTGACCGGAAGAATAGCCGGCAGCCGGATTACCTGTAACTGAAATTGAGGTGAACATGTTGAAGCGGTTAATGATATCAGGACCATAAACCCTTGTAAGCTTCACGAAGTTATCAATCGGAGCCATCTCTGATCCGTTACGAACCTTTATCCTTCTCAATGTTTCGGGTGATACCCTTGACTCAGGATTGGCCTGCATCATAACGCGATAAAGCTTTCCAAATTTATTAAAGTTGGAGATATACATACCTCCGTAATATCCCTGCAATGCAGAAAGGATAGCATTTTGAGTCAATCCGGCTTGCTTGATCTTAGCTACATCAAGTTCAACCATATATTGAGGGAAGGTCGGGTTGAATGTAGAGTAGGCCATAGCGATTTCCGGACGCGCATTAAGCGCCGCGATAAACTGCTGATAGACCTTGAAGAAATTATCAAGCGAACCACCTGTCTTATCCTGAAGGCGCAGCTCAAAACCGTTGGTTGCACCATAACCGGAAATCATAGGGGGCTTGAAGAACATTATGGTACCATCTTTTATTATCGATGTCTTCTGGAAAAGCTGGCCCACAACAGCATTAGCGCTTTCAGTGGCTTCATCACGTTCCGACCAGTTCTTAAGCTTGATAATAAATGAACCATAAGTGTTGCCTTGACCTCCGATAAAGCTATATCCGGTGATGGCATTTCGGATTGCAATAGCCGGAATTGTTCCGCAGATACTATCCACTTTATCCATCACAGCTTTAGTGCGTTCCTGAGATGTTGCCGGGGGCATGTTAACAACACCCATAATCGAACCTGTATCCTCTTCAGGAACAAGGCCTGTCGGGGTGATTGCCATAAGGAATACGAGAATGGCAATAGAGGCCACTACAGTTAACGCACCGGTAATTTTATGGCGGATAAACCATCCTGACAATTTAGAATAAACTGAGTGCAGTTTTCCAAAAGCTTTGTTGAATGCCTCCTTGAAATCTTTGGTGAATATACCGATTACAGCCAGGACTGCTACTACACAAGCAATGACGCTTTCTGCAATATTTTCAAATTCATACCATCCGAGCACAAGGAACACAATCGCAGCGACAAGAAGGATAAAGGTGACAATAGGGGGGAATCTTAAAGATGCTCTCTTCTTATATGTCTCCTTGACAACCTCACCTGCTGTGGAATAAGCATCTTTCATTCTCTCGGAAAGAGAAGGCGTTTCCTCTCCCTCTTTTACATGAGGTTTAAGGAAAATTGCACAAAGCGCAGGGGTTAGAGTCAAAGCGTTGATTGCAGAAAGGAAGATGGCCATAGCCATTGTCAAACCGAATTGACGATAGAACACACCTGATGTGCCTCCCATGAACGAAACCGGGATAAACACCAGCATCATTACCAATGTGATGGAGATAAGAGCAGATGTGATTTCGTTCATTGCATCTATGGCCGCCCGCTTAGATGAAGCATAGCCTTGGTCAAGCTTGGCATGGACGGCCTCCACCACCACAATGGCATCGTCAACCACAATAGCAATTGCCAGCACAAGTGCTGAAAGAGTGAGAAGATTGATTGAGAACCCAAAAATATTAAGCAGGAAGAACGTACCGATAAGAGCCACAGGTATGGCAATCATCGGTATGATAGTTGAGCGGAAGTCCTGAAGGAATACGAAAACAACAAGGAACACAAGCACAAACGCCTCGATGAGTGTCTTTATCACCTCATGAATGGAGGCAAAAAGGAACTCATTGACATTCATTGTGGTTGTGATCTTTATACCCTTAGGAGCCTCCTTCTGGAATTTGTCAAGCTCCGCCTGAATGTCATTAACAACCTGGGTTGCATTTGAACCGGCCGCCTGGAACACGATAGCGGCACATCCAATGTGTCCGTTGATTGTGGCATGGAAACCGTATGACAGACGACCAAGTTCAACATCTGCAACATCCTTAAGACGGAGCATGTTTCCGTCAGGAAGGGCGCGGATGATGATATCCTCAAATTCTTTCTCGTCGGTGAGACGTCCTTTGTAACGCATCACATACTGATAGCTCTGATTTCCCTGCTCACCAAACTGACCCGGCGCCGCTTCTATGTTCTGCTCACTCAAGGCGGCAGTGACATCAGATGGCATCAAGGAATATTGAGCCATGACATCAGGCTTGAGCCAGATACGCATACTGTAATCGGCACCAAGCACCATGGCATCACCTACACCTGACACACGCTTGATGACAGGAACGATATTAATTGCCATATAGTTTTCGATGAATTCCTCGGTATATTTGTTGTCATCCGAGTAAACATCGAACACCATAAGCATCGATGACTGACGTTTCTGCGTGATCACACCAACCTGATTAACCTCCGAGGGGAGGAAAGAAGCAGCTTTCGCCACACGGTTCTGAACATCGACGGCAGCCATATCAGGATCAGTCCCGGGCTTAAAATATACCTGGATCTGAGCGGAACCGTTGTTGGCAGCTGTAGAATACATATAGTCCATGTTTTCCGCACCGTTTATCTGCTCCTCAATCGGGGCTATAACCGAATTAAGCACAGCCTGTGCGTTTGCACCGGAGTAGGTGGTGGAAACCATGATTGTTGGAGGCGCAATATCGGGATATTGCTCAATGGGAAGCGAAAATAGACCCAAGATACCGAAAATCACGATAAATATCGAGATAACGGTTGAAAGGACCGGACGCTTTATAAAAGTTGATACATTCATAATTTATTCCGAATGAAAAGATTATTTTTTGGGTTTGATAACCATCTCATCTTTCACCGTTACACCGACACCTTCGGTCACGATAACATCGCCGGGCTTAAGTCCTCCGGTTACAATATAGTTTTTGCCATCATTTTCTTCAGCAATTGTGATAGGTGTGGAATGCACTTTGCTGGAGTCACCCACAACATAACAGAATTTCATATCCTGCACTTCGTAAGTTGCTGACTGGGGAATAAGAATCGAATTTGTTCTCAAGGAAGGGATCAGCACCTGACCGGTGGCACCGCTTCTAATCATACCGTCGGGGTTAGGGAAAAGTGCTTTTGCAGATGCAGAACCGGTTACGGGATCAATCACACCTGAGATTGAAACCACTTTGCCGGGACGGCTATATCTTTCGCCATTTGCGAGAAGAAGAGTCACGGCTGGCATCTGAGCGATAGCCTCCTTGATGGAACGCTTTCCATCGTCTGTCATGCTAAGAAGGTCTTTCTCATTAAGCGAGAAATATGCTTCAATATCTGAATTGTTTGAAAGAATTGTGAGAAGTGACTGAGGAGAGACAAGTGAGCCTTCCTTATTGTCAATCACACCAACCACTCCCGAAACAGGTGCTGTTACTGTTGAATAGGATAGGTTTTTCTTAGCCGTGATGAGCTGAGCATTGGCCTGACCCAAGCCTGCTTTGGATGCATTAAGCTGGGCTTTAGCCGCATTAAGGGCATCCACAGAAGTCTGGTAGGCCGAAGCCGAGATTATATTCTTGTCAAGAAGGAGTTTGTTGTTATTTGCATTCGTCTGAGCCGTGTTCACGTTTGCCTGAGCAACGTTCACCTGGGCTTGCGCTGACTGCACAGCCGCCTCGGCGGCATCAACAGCAGCTTTCAGCGACACCTGATCGATGGTGAATAGCACCTGACCTTTTGAAACGTGCTGACCTTCCTGAACATGTACTTTTGTGAGGAATCCGGAAATCTGAGGACGTATCTCTACGTCGTTTTCTCCATGAAGAGTGGCAGGAAAACCTGTTTCGAGTTGGGTATCCTCTTCTCCCACTGTTATAACCGCTAACTCAGGAATCTGAGGTCCTTGCTGCTGCGAATCCTTCCCTTTGCAAGAAGGTAGCAGTAGTGATGCCGCCAAAATCGGAAGCGTCAATGCATTAAGAGTTCTAATTCTCATATTGATTTTTTATAATAGTATAGTTTTTCTTCGCGAAATCGTTAAATATAAAATGGGATTACCTCCATTTCTCTAACTTTTTAAGTTCTACGTCACTGCAAAAATAGTCATTTTATCTTGTGAAATAAAACTAAATGTCAAAAAATATCCCTTTTTGACCAATATTCTATACTTTAGGAAACTAATAGTATAAATTTAGTTTTCAAATAAACCAATTAATTAGCCGCAATCTGACCGATGCGGCTAACTATTGAGCTACTTATTGAAAGGTGGGGGAGTGCCGGGATCGTCATCCTGATCCACGAGAGCCGGTTCCTCCTTTTTCGGTTTCTTTTTCTTTTTATCGAAAAGAGAATCAAACTCATGTTCATCATTCTCTTTTGCTTCTTGAGCTTTTTTCTCAATATCCTTCTTATTAATTTCCATGATTTCGTCGGTTCTTGACTTCCATTGACGTTTGCCAAGAATTTCTTCAACATCATCGTGGAAAATAACCTCCCTTTCTACAAGGAGATCGCGGATCTTGTTATGTTGAGTGGCATATTCCTTGAGGATATTCTTTGCTCGATCATATTGCTCATTGATGATTCTTTTCACCTCATCATCAATTATCTTGGCAGTCTCCTCGGAATATGGTTTTGTGAAGCCCATATCCTGACCTGTTGAATCAGAATAATTAAGATTGGGGAGCTTGTCGCTCATGCCATACACGAGAACAAGAGCGCGTGCAATCTTGGTGCATCGTTCAAGGTCGTTGCTGGCGCCGGTTCCGACTTCTCCAAGGAACACCTCCTCTGCGGCGCGGCCTCCAAGAAGTCCGCACATTTCATCGAGAAGTGCCTGCGTAGGCACAATCTGTCGGCCCTCCGGTGCATACCATGCCGCGCCCAATGCACGTCCGCGTGGCACAATGGTGACTTTAAGAAGAGGATTGCCATATTGTGTGAGCCAGCTTATGGTTGCGTGCCCCGCCTCGTGAGTGGCTATTGATTTCTTCTCGTCGTCAGTTATGATGCGCGATTTCTTCTCAAGACCCCCCACAATACGGTCGATTGCACCCATGAAGTCATCCCAATCAACTTCTTCCTTCTCGTTTCTTGCGGCAATAAGGGCGGCTTCATTACAAACATTTGCAATATCCGCTCCAGAAAAACCCTGAGTCTGACGGGCAAGCTGTTCAACATCCAGCTTGCTATTGACCTTGATATTCCTCAAATGCACATTGAAAATCTCAATTCTATCGGTAAGCTCCGGAAGGTCAACATATATTTGACGGTCAAAACGTCCGGGGCGCAGAAGAGCTTTGTCTAGCATATCGGCACGGTTAGTGGCCGCAAGACAGATCACGCCATTGTTCGACTGGAAACCATCCATCTCGGTAAGCATGGCATTCAGCGTGTTCTCACGTTCATCATTTGATCCCATATTGGGATTCTTTCCACGAGCTCGTCCCACAGCATCAATCTCATCGATAAAGATGATGCAGGGAGCTTTCTCCTTGGCTTGTTTGAAAAGGTCGCGAACACGGGCGGCACCTACACCGACAAACATCTCAACGAAGTCGGAACCAGACATGGATAGGAAGGGGACATTCGCTTCGCCGGCAACGGCCTTAGCCAGAAGTGTCTTACCGGTTCCCGGAGGGCCTACGAGGAGGGCGCCACGGGGAATCTTAGCTCCTAATTCCGTATAACGCTGAGGATTTTTCAAAAATTCAACTATCTCTTCAATCTCAACTTTAGCCTCAGCAAGCCCGGCAACGTCTTTGAATGTGACATTTGTCTTATTATTTTTATCAAACACGAGAGCCTTGGATTTGCCGACATTGAAGATTCCACCACCTCCGGCGCCTCCGCTCATCCTCTTCGACATAAAATACATGAATGCAAAGATAAGAATGATTGGACCAAAATACCAGAAGAGTTTCATAAGGTCGCTCCCTTTTTCATAGGTAACCTTTATCTCCGGTTTTCCTTCTGCCCCAAGCGCAGAGTTCCATTGATCAATCTTATCCTGAATTTTATCATTTGAGGGAATGGTAGCTTTAATTTTCTTAGCATCCGTGATTCCCATGGCATTCTGGAATTCATATTTCGGGTTCTTTTCACCCTGTTTAGTAAGAAACCCTTCAGCGGTTCCACTTTCCGAGAAGACTACAATCTTGTCAACATCACCTTGGGCGGCACCCTGTTCAAAGGTTGTCCAATCAACGGTCTTTACCTGTGAACCATCTTGAAAGTAGTAGAGGGCACATAAAGCAAGGATGATGAGTGCGTAAAACCAGTAGAGGTTTTTAAGCGGACGCTTGTTTCTATTTCTTTTTGGTTGAGCCATTATTAATTATAGTGTAGGTTACTATTCAAAATCGGTGTTATTATTCGATATCAGGTATTATGGTGGTTTTTCCGTCACTCCACAAATCTTCGAGGTTATAGAACTCTCTCACATCAGGGAGGAAAACATGTATCATCAAATCGCCATAGTCGATTACAATCCACTGAGAATTTCGATATCCGTCATAATTATAAGGTTTCCGACCGGTTTTCTTTTGAACATCTTCCCGAATGGCATCTGCAATTGCAGAGACTTGAGAAGTGCTTCGGCCTTGACATATTATAAATCCGCCGGTGGAGGCTCCTTCAATTCCGGAAAAATCAATTGTTGTGATTTTTTGTCCTTTTTTATCCTGAATGGCTTCGATTATTACCGGCGTTATGTCGATATTTTCTTGCATCTGATAATATAAAAATAATTTAGATGTGAATGTTTAAGAAAAAGCAATTATAATGTAAACAAATATTATCGAATTTCTATCATAGAAATAATGTTAAAAAATATTCCTAAATTTTTATTGAAGATGGATTGTTGTGTCAAAACATTGATACCAAAGATAATATGAAAGACGGCGTGTCAGATTTTAGGATTTTGACACACCGTCTTAAAGTGATTTAATAAGCTTTGTTCAGGGATTTATTCCTCACCCTCATATCTTCTTTCGATGATATTCCAATCAACAATATCCCATAACTTAGAAAGGTATTCACCTCTCCTGTTCTGATAGTCAAGATAATAGGCGTGTTCCCAGACATCGAAAACAAAAATGGGACGTAATCCTTTTGTCAAAGGGTTTTCTGCGTTCGAACCTTGGGTGATAAAGAGCTTTCCATCGGAGTCGGCTGATAGCCATACCCATCCTGAACCGAATAAAGAAAGTCCGGCTTCTTCAAATTTCTTTTTGAAATCATCAAAAGAACCAAATTGTTCATCTATCTTATCCCTGAGGTTTCCAATCGGCTCACGTTTTCCTGTAGGGGAGAACTGAAAGAAATAAAGAATGTGGTTCCAAGCCTGGGATGCTTGATTGAAGAGTTTACCCTCACTCTTACGGATAATATCTTCAAGCGACATCTCTTCAAATTCAGTGCCCTCAATCAGTTTATTCAATGTATCGATATAGGCCTTCTCATGTTTCCCATAATGATAGTCGATTGTAGTCGGTGAAATCACCGGAGATAAAGCGTCAACAGAATAAGGGAGACGCGGTTGCGTGAATTTCATAGGCTTTAATTTTATATATTTGTTGGTTTATGCTTCGTCTTTGAATTTTTCAAAAGGCTTAAGTATCTTAAGGAACTCCTCGGTTTCTTTCTCCACATCGGAGGCAAAGGCAATTTCCTTGCTGACAGCAATGCCATTCGCACCGGCTTCAAGCAGTGTCTTGACATCATCTTTCATGACTCCTCCGGCGGCAACGTGCGCAATATTAATTTCCAGTTTCTGCATCTCCGCGTCGATCTCTTTAATTCCGTCAACACCCAGCACGGGAAGGGAAGAGCTGAAAAGATCACTTTCCCTGACGGGGCCTATGGCTATATAATCTACATCGAGAGAACGAACAGCCTTAATGTCATCTATGGTGTTTGCGGAAATTCCAATCACTGCTGCCGGGCCGAGTTCAAGACGAGCCTTTGAGGGAAGCACGCCATCTTTCTCCAGATGCACTCCACCGACATCAAGGGTCTTAGCAAGGTCAACGCGATTATGAAGCAAAAGGAATGCCTGCACTTCAATACATAAAGGCTTTACCTCCTCTATAACTTTACGTACTTCTTCATCGGAAGCACCATCCATTCTGACCTGCACCCAACGGCCACCTCCTTTGATGAAGCCCTTTATCTGGTCGGTGACGGAAACAGGCGATTTATCGTTGGTTATAAATTGTAACATCTTCTATATTTTTTATTTATATTCGGTATCAATTCCTTAACTTTATAACGATGAAAAAGGAAGGTTGGTTTACTCCTATAATCTATAAATGTTAATCTATCAATATAAAAGA
>CAMWXH010000020.1 GCA_947178165.1 uncultured Porphyromonadaceae bacterium
TCTTGCCGAAATCGTTGTTCCAAATGAAGTGATTGCTTACATAATGCTGTAAAAGGTAAGATGGGGTGGTGTTGCGGAAAAATCCATCAGCGGAGATGATAACCGTGTCTTTTCCAAGTTTGAAACGGGTCTGTATATTCCCGTCCACATCAAGTTCGCCGGCGGCATCACCCAATAGGCCGAATTTTACATTAGCGGCATAACGAAGCAGTGAACCTCTGGTCTTCTCTAATCTCCCTCCCACCCAAAGTCGGTTACGAGTCTTTTCAAGAGTATTGCTTGCTCCCTCGGGAAGCGGGGTAGTGCCTTCGGTAGTGGTCTGTGAACCATCGGGAGTCTCAGGCATAAGCGTTTCAGTAAGGAACCTGTCAATTTCGTAGGAAGCGTATGCTGACAGTCCGAATTTGGCCCAGGTCTGGAATCCCTCAATCATCTCCACGCCTAAAACATTTGTAAAAGAGCGGTAACGGGTCTGATCGTTGGTGCGGTTAAGATTGAAATAGGTATTCTCCCAGAATTTGGTTTCATCAGAGGAATTGGTGTTGGTGAAGGTGTGATGGCCGTAACGATAGTCAAATGAATAGAGAAATTTTGTCACGGGAACGAATTCCTCTCTCTGAATCGTATCATTAGGTTGGGTTATATCGCGCCAGAAGCCCAGTTTATAGGCGTGATTCATATAAAACTCTGCCCCTACAACCCGGCTTTTGGCCCTTGTAAGGTTGGTTGGGATGCTTTTAGGTTCAATCTTATCCACGCCTCCTTGCAGCACGGCAGGGTCAATGATGTAAAGGTCGTCCGTAATTCCGCCATTCTCTTGATTCACTGAATTGTAATGTTCAAAGAAAGCCTGCATCTCATAGCGGTCGCCCATATAATATCCCTGCATGCCATATATCAGGTTTTTCGCGGCCTGATTGGCGTATGCTCCCTTTGAATAGAGATAGTCAAGGTTGGCTCCAACACCAATCTTGCGGTTCACATTTCCTGCAAACACTCCTTTCAACCGGTCGTTGTGATTGTCGCGATTGCCGCCGAAGTCGTAAGAAAGCAGGGTCATGGGGATGTAAACATTATAAAACTTCTCCTTCCGGAAAGTGGGAATCCAGTGTTCTATTGCGTCCTCAAACATGAACTGAGAGCGTTGCGGACGGTTAAAATAGATCATGTTGATCCCTTCGGCTGCAAATGTGCCGGTAGTGGCCCAGGCATCGCTGCAAAGAGCCGGGATGAACTCTCGTTGCATGCCGTATAGGAGGGTGTCGATTGTGGATTCCTCATGCGTGCCGAGAGGCCAGGATAAAGTCCAAGCATTCCCGGATTTATATGTTTTGTTCTCTGGAGATGTGCTTGCCGCCCTTTTTTGTGACTGAGGGTAGGCGCCAAGCGCAAAAATGAGAAAAATCAATATAGCGCCAATAAATCGATTCATTCTGCGAAGTTACAAAAAAACTGTGATACTCTGCTTTTGATAACTGAATAAAATTGAGACATGGAAGATAAAAATGGTATAAAAAACATTCGGGCTGCGGTTTCACAACCACAGCCCCGAAGTCAGCATTAAAAAATATCTTTCTAATACCATGAATAAAACACAGTGCAAATACAATAATCGTAACTTTATAACAATTGTGATTGAAAAAAGTTTTTGCTTTAATTGAAAAAATAGTAAAATTTAATCTCTTTTTATATTATTTCCCATTTTTCCACTCTTTAGGCAAGATTATTCTTATGCTTTCCCAAATTTCACGCGGAGTTTGGCAAGCATGTCTTTGGTCATGGCATCAAGGTCATATTCCGGTTTCCAATCCCATTCATTGCGGGCGCATGAGTCATCGAGGCTGTCGGGCCAGGAATCAGCAATCTGCTGGCGAAGGGGATCCGGTTCGTAAGTCATCTTGAATTCAGGCACATATTCTTTGATCTTGGCATATATCATGGCCGGATCAAAGCTCATTGATGCGATGTTGAATGAGTTGCGGTGGAGGAGACGGCCGGGGTCAGCTTCCATTAGCTCTATGGCCGCGCGCAAGGCATCGGGCATATACATCATATCCATATATGTGCCGTTGCAGAGCGGACATTTGAATTCTTCACCTTTCACGGCGGCGTAATAGATATCAACGGCATAGTCGGTAGTTCCTCCGCCGGGAGGCGTAACGTATGATATAAGGCCCGGGAAACGGACAGATCTGGTGTCAACTCCGAAACGGCGGTAATAATAATCGGAAAGGAGTTCACCGGTCACTTTTGTCACCCCATACATTGTGTCGGGGCGTTGAATCGTATCCTGTGGAGTGTTGACATGGGGGGTTGTGATGCCGAATGAACCGATAGAGCTTGGAGTGAAAAGCGCACATCCTTTTTCACGAGAAACCTCAAGAGCATTATAGAGGCCTCCTACGCCGATTTTCCATGCCAAATGGGGTTTTGCTTCAGCCACTGCTGAAAGAATTGCAGCGAGATTATAGATTGTGTCAATCTTGTATTTATCCACTGCCTCTGCAATCTGCGCGGGGTTAGTGATATCCACAATCTCTGACGGACCGCTTTCAAGTAGCTCCCCTTTGGGCTCTGCACCGGTGATATAGCCGGCCACAACTGTGCCATTAGGATAAGTCTCTCTAAGCTTCATTGTAAGCTCCGAACCAATCTGTCCGGTTGCTCCGATTACAAGAATATTTTTCATGATAGGTTTGAATATTCAATTCTTTCATCCGGTTTGAGAACGCTCAAACTGGAGAGAAAAATAAAATTTGAAGGTTGTTGATGCAAAAGTAGCAAAATTCCGGAAATTATTCTTATCTTTGGGGTAAATAATTTAAAAAAACTTTAATTAAGTCTAAGATCATGTACACAAACTTCCAGAAACATCTTCAAAAAGAGATTCAGGACATCAAGGATGCAGGCCTTTATAAGGAGGAACGCGTCATAATCACTCCCCAGAGCAGCGACATCGAGGTTAAGAACCAGGAGGGGGAAGTGTTGAACTTCTGTGCCAACAATTATCTTGGCCTTGCCGACAACACACGTCTTATCGAGGCTGCCAAAAAGGCAATGGATGAGAGAGGCTACGGTATGTCGTCGGTGCGTTTCATCTGCGGAACTCAAGATTTGCACAAGGAGCTTGAAAAGGCCATCAGCAATTACTTCAAGACTGAGGATACCATCCTTTACGCAGCATGTTTTGATGCCAACGGCGGTCTCTTTGAGCCATTGTTCACTGAGCAGGATGCCATTATATCCGATTCGCTCAACCATGCTTCAATAATTGATGGTGTGCGTCTTTGTAAAGCCAAAAGATTCCGTTATGCGAATGCTGATATGGCCGATTTGGAGCGTTGCCTGAAAGAGGCAGATGAAGCCGGATGCCGCTATAAGATAATAGCAACCGATGGCGTTTTCTCAATGGATGGAAACGTTGCCCCGATGGATAAGATTTGTGAGCTTGCAGAAAAATATGACGCTCTCGTTATGGTAGATGAGAGCCACTCTGCCGGAGTCGTTGGCAAGCGTGGCCGCGGTGTGGCAGAGAAATTCGATTGCTATGGAAAGATTGATATCTTCACCGGCACCCTCGGCAAGGCTTTCGGAGGCGCTATGGGTGGTTTTACTACAGGCCCGAAGGAGATAATAGAGATGCTCCGTCAGCGTTCTCGTCCTTATCTCTTCTCAAACTCGGTTGCTCCCTCAATTGTAGGTGCAAGTATCGAGATGTTCAAGATGCTTGATGAGAGCGATGAACTCCATGACCGCCTGATGGAAAATGTAGCTTATTTCCGCGATAAGATGCTTGAGGCAGGATTCGACATCAAGCCGACGCAGAGTGCAATCTGTGCAGTCATGCTTTATGATGCCAAGCTATCTCAGGATTTCGCCGCCGAGATGCAGAAAGAGGGTATCTATGTAACCGGCTTCTATTATCCGGTAGTTCCGAAAGGGCAGGCCCGAATCCGCGTTCAGCTCTCAGCCGCCCACACCCGCGAACAGCTTGACAAAGCAATCGCCGCCTTCGTTAAGGTTGGGAAGAAGTTAGGAGTGATAAAGTGATAATCACTTACTGAAACAATACAGTAGAATGCTTTATGACTAAGAGTTGATTAGGAGACTAAGATTTTATCAGGAGGTGAGATTTTTATGAGTCTTACCTCCTTTTTTAGTTAACTCATTATAGATTAAATTTAATCTGTCATTGGTTTATAAAAATGAAAAAGAGATTATCTGTTGCAATCATTTTTTTGTTTGTAATGGTCCTCTCATTGAGTGGCGTGACTGTTAAGAAAAAATCTTTTCATTTCTCCAAGGGAACTTTTGAAATAGAGAGAAAAGGGAAGATGATAAAAGTCAAAGTGAATATGTTACGTGTTGACTCTCTTCCTATGCTTTTTGATTCTGCTGTCCCGGCTCTTCCTGTTTTCAATTATGTACTCGTTAGTAAAGTAGATACTGCAAAATATGATGTCAAGTTCGATGTTAAAGTGTCGGATAGAATTTTGATTGAAAAAAATGTTGACATAGCAAGTGAATTCCCTATAAAGTATTTTATATGTCCATGTATAACGGAAGGGAAAAAGAAACCCAAAATTAAGTTTAAAAAGGAGAAATGGCGAAAATATAAGAATTTTAAAGAATTGGGAGAAGAAAAAATATACCAAATAACACAATCTTCCGGTAATTGGCATATTACGTTATCCCCTTTTGAATTTGACAAGAAGACAAAAAGCCTGTATCTTACGGAGAACGTAGAAGTAAATGTCATATACACTAAGAAGGATACAACTGAAAGTCCATATAAGGTAAAGTGGATGCGACGGGAATAATTTATAATTAAACTTTCAGCTTTGGTTAGGGTCTTAATTATGTCGGTCGTTTGACCGGCATCATTTTTTTAACGGAATCGCAATGTTTTCTACAGGTCTTGGATTCCCAGATTTTCCATTATGAAAAAGACTATACTGACATTACTCATTTCATCATCGATTGCCGCAGGTCTTTATGCCACGGTCGTCACGGGAACCGTTCTTGATTCAGACGGAAATCCACTTCCCGGAGCCACAGTCAAGCTTGTTGACCTTCCTGACTCGACAGATCGGAAGCTTGCAGTTTCTGATATAGAGGGCGTTTTCAAATTTTCAGACATCAACGATGGGCGTTATTCCGTCAATATCACTATGGTAGGAATGGATAACGCTGAACGCGTGTTCACTATCTCCGATTCAATTCCGGAAGCTGATTTAGGTAAGGTGGTTTTAAGCGAGGAGGCCACTATGTTGAAGGAAACTGTTGTTACAGGTGTGAAGGCGGCCGTAGTTGCCAAGCAAGATACTCTCGAATTTAATGCCGGCTCATATAAAACCCACGCCAATGCCACGGTTGAGGATTTGCTTAAGAAGCTTCCCGGTGTGGAGGTTGGAAGCGATGGCACTTTACAATCGAATGGAAAGAGCATAACCAAAGTGCTTGTGAACGGCAAGGAGTTTTTTGGAGACGACACAAGCATGTCAACCAAGAACCTCCCTTCAGATATTGTTGACAAGGTTCAGGTGATTGACCGTAAAAGCGATTTCTCACGCCTCACCGGTGTTGACGACGGAGAAGAGGAAACTGTCATAAACCTTACCATCAAGAAATCGATGGAGAACGGTTGGCTCGGAACCGTAAGCGGAGGTTATGGAACAGACGGGCGTTACGAAGGTAGTTTCAATGTATCATCCTTTACCGGGACTAATCAATTTTCTATAGTTGGTGGTGCCAACAATATCAACGATCTCGGTTTCTCCGACAGCGGAAGGGGGCGATTCATGAATTTTGGACCCTCCGGCGGTATCAACACCTCTCAACGATTCGGCGTGAACTTTAATGTAGGAAAATCTGAGAAATTCAGGGTTGGAGGCAACATCTTTTATACTCATTCCGACCGTGAAGCAGAATCGTTTACCGACAAGCAATATCTTTTTGCCGACTCTACCAGCAATCAGCGTGAACATAGCATTTCCCGCGATAAAGGTCATAATTTGCGCGGAGATTTGAGAATGGAATGGAAGATAGACGATTATAATACGATCGACTTTCGTCCGCGCTTCTCTTTCAACTCGCGAAACTCAACTCTCTTTGATACCGACACCCTTTTTGCCGGCGATCCAAACCATACCAAAGTGAACCTTAACGAAAATAGCCGTTTCAACCGTGGAACAAGCTATAACATTGGTGGAGACCTGATATATAACCATAAATTTAAATCTCGTCCCGGCCGCGCATTCAGTGCGCAGGTTAAGTATGAGTTTTCCGACACCAAGCAGAAAACCACCTCCTGGAACGATATCAAATATTATCTTCAGGATGATGAATCCCTCCTTTATCGATTTTCCGATAATGACCAATGGAACAACTCTATAATGGGTCGTCTCACGTGGACGGAGCCGATAGGGGATGTGGCTCGGGGAAACTTCCTTCAATTCTCCTACCGTTTGCAATATCGTTTCAACGATGCTGACAAATACACATATAATCTTCCGACTCCCGAAGATTTGGATAATTTCAGGGTGAGTGATCTTGAAAAGGCTCCCTTAGGAGTAGAGCCTGATGCAACCCTCTCAAACCGCTTCCGCAACCGTTTTATGAATCAAGAACTGAGGGTTGGTTACAAGAAAGTTACCAAGGATTATAATCTTGAGGCCGGAGTGGTGGCGGCTCCATCAATGAGTAAGAGCACCGACTTGATTATGGCGGAACGTAATGTCCCGGCGCATTGGGTTTGGAACGTTGCTCCTTATCTGAATTTAAGGTATAAGTTCTCTAAGACTCGTTCGCTTCGGGTTAATTACCGCGCTAATACCAATTCACCCTCCCTTTCTCAGTTGCAGCCCGTGATGGATGTTTCCGACCCTATGAATATAGTCATAGGTAATCCTGACCTTAAACCGACATTCACCCAGTCTGTAGGATTGCATTATAATAATTACAATCAGGACCTTCAGCAGTCGATGGTGGCAATGTTGCGTGGTTCTTATTCAACCAACGTAGTGGTATCGCGTACGATAACCGATTCTGAGACAGGTATCCGTCGCACTGAATATGCCAACGCTAATGGAAATATGAATGTGATGGGTATGTTCATGATAAATCAGCCCTTGCCCGACAAGAAGTGGCGTTATTCAGCCCGGATGATGGCGAGCTATAATAATATGGCAGGTTACATCAACGGCGACTTTAACCGCTCCGGAAATTTACGTTTGGCACCGAATGTAGGGATGACTTTCTCATGCGACATTTTCCAAATGTCGGTTAATCCAACCTATTCATTCAGCATGGCCACAAACTCACTTCCGCAGCAACGTAACCAATACACCCACACATACGGTTTCACCACCGATGCGTCTCTCTATCTCCCATTCGGGCTTAATGTATCAACTGACTTGGCATTCGATAAATCAACCGGTTTTTCACGAGGCTTCAACACCTCTTCATGGTTATGGAATGCCCAAATCTCATATAGCGTATTGAAAGATAAAAGCCTTACTTTCTCAGTTAGGGCATACGACATACTTGGTGAGAAGAAAAACATAAGCCGCTCAGTTAGTGCCAATATGATTACCGATAGCCGCTATAACGATCTCACGCGTTATGTGATGTTCGGAATTAGCTGGAAATTCAATACCGTAAAGAAAGCAGTGCAGGATAAACCCGCAGGAGAATTTGGAGACTTCCCCGGTCCTCCTCCCGGAGAACGCCCGCAAGGAGAGCGTCGTGGAGGTAACGAACCGCGCGGAAACCGTCCTCCCGGTGGCTTCGGCGGAGGCAGGCCTTTTTAAGATTTCAATATGAGTTGAACAAAACCACGGAATCCCGATGTTATAAGTATAGTCGGGATTCCGGCTTTTTATTATATGACAAATAATATCCAAGATTCTGCTAATATGAGAAAACTACCGTTATTGCTTTTGATTTTCTTGGCTATCGGAATGATAGCCTCAGCCGAATGGCACTTCCCCGAAAAATATACAGGCCCCGTAACTCCAACCACCGACACAACCTGGCATAAGGATATCCTTGAAGGGTATGAAGCGCGTTATGTGAATCAGGGAGAGGCTTTTGATGGCCCTTGCCGTTCTACAATCGTGAGGAAACTTAACCGCAAGGGTTCAAAGAAGGCTTTCCTTTATGTACACGGTTTCAATGATTATTTCTTCCAGAAAGAGATGGGGGAGAGGTTTGTTGATTCCGGTTATAATTTCTATGCCGTTGATCTTCGCCGTTACGGTCGAAGCTGGGAACCATGGCAATATCCCTTTAATATAAGGAAGCAGACCGAATATTTCGACGACATAGATTCTGCCTTGAACCAGATTCGACGCGACGGGAACACCGACATTACGTTAGGAGGACATTCCACCGGTGGGCTGACCGTGCTATACTTGGCGGCAATGAAAGGGAAGGATTGCGGTGTTGACCGTGTTGTGACAGATAGCCCCTTCATAGAATGGAACTTCAATGCCTTTATGCGCAATGTTGCCGCTCCGATGATTGAATTCTTAAGCAAATTCACGAAAAACTCCAAGATTAAGCAGGGTCATTGCGATGGATATGCTTATAGTCTCCTCAAACAATATCATGGGGAATGGGAATACAATACTGATTGGAAGATGGTCTATTCACCTCCGGTGACATATAGTTGGGTGGGCGCCATCAATCATGCTCAGTCACAATTGATGAAGAAGGCAAGTAAAATTACAGTCCCTGTTCTGGTGATGCATAGCAGCCGCAAGATTGACGGTTGCAATTGGGAGCCTGATTTTCAGACCGGCGATGCAGTGCTCGATCCTTTCATGCTTCAGAAACGAGGAATGAAGATGGGACAGGCAGATCGCAGATGGGTATGCACAATCGACAGCGGCCTTCACGATCTGATCCTGAGCCGAAAAGAGGTGCGCGATGCCGCCTATGACACCATTTTCAGATTTATCAAAAGATTTGATAAATAGGAAGAATTAAAACCTCCCACAAATATTCATTGCCGATGAACCTCTTATGGACTTATCGGCAATGGTATTATTTTTTATTAGTTTCATTGACCTCGCATATATGCATCACATCTTTTTCAAAATTATTACGGTCGATAGCCCGGTTTCTGACTTGAGTCCTATGGTTAAATATGGTCTGAGGAGAGAGGAAAAGGAGTGTGGCTATCTTATGGCTCTCTGAAATCCCCATCCTTACAAGAGCATATATCCTGAGATCTGTGCTTAGCAGATCCCCCTTTTTGGGAAGAATGGGTTTATCCGGCCGAAGGAGTGAATTAAATTGTTCTATATAATCAGGATAGAGCCGCAAAAAAGCGGTATCAAAATTATGGAACATTTCTCGGGTGTCAATTTCTGATGGCCTGACATATCGGTCGGCCACTGATTTTAGATCGCTTAACTGCTTCACTTTAATTTTCAGAACCATGGGGAAGCGGTTAAGTTTTTCAATATATGCCGCACACAAGTCCATAAACAAGCTGACGTATTGTTCTCTCGATTTGTTTGTTTCGCGAAGTTGGGCGTTAAGAAGTTGGGAATGTCTGTTCATTTCGGCTAAAGCATCTTTTGATCTCGCTACGGCTTGGCGTTGTCTAAAGATATATATGCAAAATGATACAAGTATTAGCAAAAGAATACCTATTGTGAGGATATAAATCTTTAACCGTCGGTTCTGGCGCTCGATTGTGTTTTGATAGAGATTCGAAATGTTTGGAGTCTTCTCTGCGATCTCCAACATTCGCAATCGGTTGTTATAAAAAATGGCATCTTCAAGAGCTATTTTGAGATAAGTATTAGCTTTTTCCACATCCCCTTCTTCTTTATTAAGGAAGAGAGCGAGTTCTTGCAGAGCAAGATTCTCTTTTAATGGTATTGTCTGATCGGAAATAGCTGCGTTTATTAGCCATTTCTTATATTTATCTTTATTTCCCATTTCATTGTATGTCATTGCCAAGGCGTAAGCTGCCTGCGCATAAAGTCGCTCAGTTATGGGTGTTTTATTTAAAGCTTGGAGGTAATATTTCTCTGCTTCCGGATAGTTATGCGATCTTAGTGCTTTCTCCGCAAGACGATAATAGAACTGTGGAGAAGAAGCCGGAGTTACTTCTATTAAAGAGTCTAAGTATATGACGCTCTCTTCGGTTAGTTCAGGCGCAATAGTATTTTTATCAGAGTAGGCAGCCCAAACCCCATAGGTCCATTCACAAGCCGAAAAAAACTCCTCTTTAAGGTCTTTTGAAAGGAGTTTTGAATCTATGCTTTTAAGGATTTTGACAGCATGGCTAAAATGCCCGGATGTGGCAAGCGAAAGGGCTTTATGGATTTCTATCTTTTTCTTGGTATCGTATGAATCGTATGGTTCGACTAATGCCTCGCTGCGTTTTACGTAAGTCATGGCAGAATCAAAGCTAAAGGCAAGAAACTCTCGGAAAAGCATCTCATAAATTTGAAGCTGCCTTTCCTTATTATTATTATCTTTCAAAAGATGGCGCAAGCTGTCAAGCTTTTCCTCTTTGAGTTTTAAGTAGTGTTCCCGATTGGAAATCGTTTTATCAAGTCGCTCAAGATTAATGTCCCTTGCATTAATTTCAAAGGAAATAAGAGCAAAGAAAAAAAATACGAGACAAGGAAGGTTTTTTATTCTCATACAGACTGAAAAATTTAATTCAAATAGGCTGTGTAAGATTTTCAAACACAAAAATAAGTATAATTTCTTGTTCCTGCAACACTACTTCATATATCTTATAAGTTTTTTCAACTTAGTTATTATCAGTATAATACTTTTTTAACAAATTACTTACTTACTACCTGAAGACTACTTTATATTGACACGGAGAAATTACCATTATAAATTTGCGAAAAAATAACCCATAAATCGTCCATGAATTTATGAAATGTAATCAAAAAATTCTTACTGCAACTATGGTAGCGATTGCCGCTTTTCCTTCAATCCTTTCTGCTAAGGAGCCATCAGACACTATTTTGAATGGAGAGCAAGGAGAAGAACGCAATGTAATGCTTAATGCTTCTGATGCAACAAAACCGAGGGAGATACAGATTGGTCTGCCAAGCGAAGATGTAAATGTATATGAGAATGGGCTTCCGGCTGTTTACTCATCCGCAATCCACCAGCTTGCCCGTCATTGGAGAAGCGATGCAAGCCTTGGCAATGTGGGGTTGATGAATCCAATGGAATCTGCAATTAAGACTGGCAATATTGCTTATTCTGTTGATTCGTATTCTAATTTCGGACAAAAAGATTTTAAGGCTATCATTAATTACAGAACAAATACCTTTGGTTGGCAGAACTTTGATTTCAATGTGTCGGGCAGCATAACTGATAAATGGCTATATACTGCCAGCATATACCAAAACTTTGACCCGGGATACTTTAAAATCCGTTTTACCGATTTCTCAGACCGTACGCAAATCTATCATGCGGGAATTACACGTATGTTGAACCGCGGGAAAATAAGTCTCCTTTATAAGTTTTCTAAGAGCAATGCCCTTGGCTCGATGATTAATAATGCTCCTTTCATTTATGTTGGCGACGGGAGTGTTTTGGAGATACCCGGTTTTGCGCTCGGCACGACTTCTTATGCTCCTATTGGTGGAGAATTCGAATATATGGATGTCCTTGACGGCAAGATGAAAACAGGAAGATGGGGGGATTTCACAGATAATTATGCTCATGATATAACGGCACATTTTGATTATGCTTTCGATAATGACTATAAATTGGATATAAATGCCAAATATATGATTGCTCCAAAAGCTGACTATTGTGATTTCGGAGGAAGCTCTATTTATGAAACATCAGCATCCGACAATTTATATAAGGAAGGGGAAAGCACGCCTTATGTTGGTCTTGCTGAAGGCAGAAGAACATGGCTTCACTCCGGGAAAGTATGCAATGTTTTGCTCACGTCTGAATTGAGCAAGAGTTTTGGACTACATAAGCTTCGCCTCGGATTGAACGAATGGTATTACCATCTCGACTACAATTCCTCCTCCTTTCAATGGACCGGCACTGTCTCAGCATATCCTGATATACTTGTGAAGCATCTTCCCGACGGTTCGACTCAACAGTTTTACGGTTTTAATGAGCTGTCGCCTGAATATACGAAGGGATATGAGAATAAACTCGCACTCTATCTAACAGATAACTGGCAGGTGACCCCTAAGTTTAATCTTTATTTCGGTGGGCGACTGGAATATTACCGCATGTGCGCAGACCAGATTCCATACGGGCGTTATTCCGGTTTCCACATCGGTGATACACATACCTATACTAATGCAGACGGGACTGAAAATACCGTTGTAATTGCTCCTCACAAAGTCTTAAAGAATAAGCTTAATTATGCAGCAACAGTACAAGGAATTTATAATTTTAACCGTCATTTTGGAGTAACAGCGGATGCCACTGTGGCAACTCGATACCCCCGCATAAATGAATATGCCGGAACAGGTCCGACAGAAGAGCAATACAAGAGGGTAACGATACCTCTGATACGCGGAGGTATCACCTATAAAAATAATTGGATGGATCTGACTTCAATGGTGACATATAACGCAAAATCAAATAATATTGACCAGCAAAATGTTACAAAACCGGGAACAACGCAGTCGAAAACCACCTTACTGATTTATAGCATCAAGACGTTAGGCTGGACCACATCGGCTGAAATCCATCCCTTCAAAGGGTTTAACCTTCATGCCCTTCTTACACTTCAGAAACCGACATACAATAATTATTATATCAAGTCACCTTTTGAGGGAGTGCCGGATTTGAATGCTAACGGAAATATAGTTAAAGAGATACCACAGGTGTTGGTGGAATTAGATCCAAGTTATCAGCTTAACGAAAAGCTCCGGTTTTGGTTGTCTTTCCGCTATTTCGGCAAGACATACGCCAATTTGACGAATGCATTATTCTTTAACGGTCGTTGGGAGACTTTCGGGGGTATAAACTGGAATGTAAACCGTAATCTGGAGTTAGGTTGCACTGTGGTGAATTTCCTGAATCAGAAAGGCGCAAGCGGAACGATTAATGGTGCAGAGCTTTTAAGTAAGGAAGAGAGTGGAAAATATAAGAACTACTATATGAGCGGCAGCTATCTTCGTCCCTTTACAGTTGAATTCAGCGCTACTATTAAATTTTAAAATAGCTTAAAACCAAATAACATGAAGAATATTTTAGCAGCAGTCCTCACTATTGCGGTGACGGTGTCAGCAATGGCTGAAAGTGTAGAAAGGAAGATTATTCGTATCGCTACGGATAATACAGACCTTGTTTTTGAAGTCGGTCCCAATAAACGACTATATCAAACATACTTGGGAAAGAAACTTAATAATCCCGAAGATTTTAAAAATCTTTCTTGGAACCAGTATGCAGGTTCCGACGGTTCGGTCTCTACGAGAGGGTGGGAGGCATATTCCACCTCCGGTAATGAGGATTTTTTTGAACCGGCCTTAGGTATAACTCATTCTGACGGAAATATGACAACATATCTTTATTATGTTGATTCAAGTGAGGAGAAGGTGCCAGGCGGCACTCATACTCGCATCCGTCTCCGGGATGACAAATACCCGGTTAAAGTGACGCTGAACTATGTGGCCTATCCTAAGGAGAATGTTATCAAGACATGGAGCGAGATTTCTCATCAAGAGAAGAAACCTATCACTATGTCGCAATATGCTTCCGCCATGCTTTATTTCAATGAACCTTCCTATTGGCTCACTGAATTCAGCAGCGACTGGGCGAAAGAGGCTCAGATGAGTGTGCAGGAACTGAAATTCGGTAAAAAAGTCATCGATACAAAATTGGGAAGCCGTGCAGCCATGCTGACTCATCCCTTCTTTGAGATTGGCCTTAACGGGCCTGCAAAGGAACACAGCGGGGAAGTCCTTATGGGAACCCTCGGATGGACAGGGAATTTCCGTTTTACCTTTGAAGTGGATAATGTTGGGAATCTGAGGGTAATCCCCGGTATCAATCCTTACGCATCAAATTATGAGCTAAAAGCCAATGATGTTTTCACCACTCCGGAGTTTATATTCACCTTAAGCTATGATGGGACAAACCAAGGAAGCCGTAACCTTCATGATTGGGCTCGGCGCTACCAGCTGAAGGATGGAATGAAAGGACGATTGACCTTATTGAACAACTGGGAAAACACAGCCTTTGATTTTGATCAGGAAGTACTGGCAGAATTGATGAAGGAGGCGAAGCATCTTGGTGTTGATATGTTCCTTCTCGACGATGGTTGGTTCGGAAATAAATATCCGAGAAAGGATGACCACGCCGGCCTTGGCGACTGGGAGGTGACTCACGATAAATTGCCTGGCGGCATACCTGCGCTGGTGGACGCTGCAAAAGAGGCAGATGTAAAATTCGGAATCTGGATCGAACCTGAGATGGTTAATCCTAAGAGTGAGCTCTATGAGAAACATCCCGATTGGGTAATAGAGCAACCCAACCGCGATACCTATTATTACCGTAACCAGCTTGTCCTTGATATGAGCAACCCAAAGGTTCAGGATCATGTTTTCGGCGTGGTTGATGATATTTTGAAAGAGAATCCCGATGTGGCTTACTTCAAATGGGATTGTAATAGCCCAATTACAAATATCTACTCTCCCTACGCAAAGGATAAACAGGTGCAGCTTTATGTTGATCATGTGAAAGGGATATATAACGTATTGAAGCGTATCAGGGATAAATATCCTGATGTCCCTATGATGCTCTGCTCCGGAGGCGGCGCAAGATGCGACTATGAGGCTTTAAAGTATTTTACAGAGTTTTGGTGTTCCGACAACACTGATCCGATTGAGCGCATCTATATACAATGGGGCTTCTCTCAATTCTTCCCGGCAAAGGCTATGGCAGCGCATGTTACAAGCTGGAATAAGAATACCACATTGAAATTTCGCACTGATGTGGCTGCTATGTGCAAGTTAGGTTTTGACATAGGTTTGCAGGACCTTTCCGCCGAGGAACTTGAGTTTGCTCAGCAGGCAGTGACTAATTGGAAGCATCTTGAGCCGGCTATCATGGATGGCGATCAATACCGCCTTGTTTCTCCATACGATGGAAATCATGCTGCCGTTGAATATCTGGACAAATCAAAAAAGATGGGAGTCCTTTTTGCCTACGACATTGCTCCTCGTTTCCGCGAGAAGCTGTCAAGAGTTAAGCTTCAGGGATTAGATGGAAAGCAAAAATATCTGGTAAAGGAGATTAATCTTATGCCGGGTAATGCCTCGACATTCCCTCAGAATGGGAAGGTATTCACCGGTGACTATCTGATGAAAGTCGGTTTGGATGTCTTCGGATATGAGCATAACACCTCCAAGGTGATAGAAATAATCGCACAATGAATAGTTGGTTTAATAGTTAATATTCTGTAAATGTCCGTATTCCTTATTCCTATGTGGTCTAACGAGTGTTAGTATGATAAAGGAAGGTTACATCAAGGTTTAAATGAAGGAATTAAGGAATACGGACATTTATTAACATGAAAGTATGAAAGATAGAATTTTAAAGGAATTCGGGTCAAGGTTCGTAACAGAGCCTCAGCTCTATGCCTCTGCAGGTAGAATAAACCTGATTGGGGAGCATACTGACTATAACGGAGGATTCGTTTTTCCTGGGGCGATAGACAAAGTGATAATGGCTGCAATCTCGCCTAATGATACAGACAAAGTCAAGGTCTATTCAATAGATATAGATGAGGAGGTTGAGTTCGGGCTTAACGAGGAAGATGCCCCTACATCATCGTGGGCACGTTACATATTCGGAGTCTGTCGTGAAATCTTGAAAAGAGGAGGAACAGTGAAAGGGTTTGATGCGGTTTTGTCAGGCAATATCCCCTTGGGAGCGGGGCTGAGTTCATCCGCAGCTCTTGAAAGCTGTTTTGCATTCGCCCTTAATGACCTCTTCAACGACAACACCATAGATAAATTCGAGCTTGCAAAAATTGGACAGGCCACCGAACATAATTATTGTGGAGTGAACTGCGGGATAATGGATCAGTTTGCATCCGTGATGGGTCAGAAAGGGAAACTGATGCGTCTTGACTGCCGTTCAATGGAATATGAATATTATCCATTCGCACCGGCTGACTATGAGTTGGTCTTGGTGGATTCTTGCGTCAAACATGAGCTTGCAGATTCTCCCTATAATAAGCGTCGCGCTTCATGTGAACGAGTGGCAAAGCGCCTTGGTCTTGAGACTCTTAGGGATGCAACAATGCAAATGCTGAAGGCAATCCGTTCCGATATTACAGCCGAAGATTATTTCAGAGCTAAGTTTGTGATTGAGGAGAAAGATAGGGTCTTGGCAGTGTGTGAGGCGCTTACTCGTGGAGACTTTGAGAAAGTAGGGGAGGAAATGTATGCAACCCACGCCGGACTTTCTGACGATTATGAAGTAAGCTGCGAAGAACTGGATTTCCTTAACGACCTTGCGCGAGAAAGCGCTGTCACGGGTTCGAGAATAATGGGAGGAGGCTTCGGAGGATGCACCATCAATCTTATCAAAAAGGATATGACCAAGGATTTCATTGAAAGGGTAAAAAAGGAATTTAAAGAAAAATATGGTCATGAACCAAAAATTTACCCTGTCGTGATTAGCGATGGGGCCAGAAAAATAGAGTAATTGTCCGTGTGAATCTATTAAGTGCAGATAGCCTTCCCATTCTTGGGCAGGCTATCTGCACTTTATTAAAAAAATTCCATTTTTGAAACCATTACAAGAAAAATAGTATCACAAGCTGCGCCGCTATGACTCGGCAGAACATTGTGAGCGGATAGACGGTTGAGTATGCCACTGCCGGCGCATCGTTGTTTGCAACCTTGTTGGCGTAGGCAAGGGCCGGTGGATCCGTATAGCTACCCGACATCATTCCTATGATGTGAAAATAATTAATCTTATATTTTGCTCTGGCAATGCAACCAATCACAATCAGTGGAATAACGGTTATGATGAAACCGTATCCAACCCATGTGGCGCCTTGAAGATTGAACACCGTCGCAACGAAATCTTTCCCTGCCGCCAAACCAACGGAAGCGAGGAAGAGACAGATGCCTATTTCACGAAGCAGAAGGTTTGCAGAAGAGTTGGTATAGGTCACAAGGTGGAACTTATGCCCGTAAGCGCCGATAAGTATCGCAACAACAAGCGGACCTCCTGCCAAGCCTAATTTCATAGGAACTGACATTCCCGGGAATTGAAGCGGTATGCTTCCCACAATGATACCCAGGAAGATTCCGATGAACATTGTGATCAAGTTGGGCTCATTGAGTCGTTTCATTGAATTTCCAAGTTTGGATGCAAGGTGATGTATGTCATCAAGCTTGCCCACCACCGTGATGCGGTCGCCAATCTGGAGACGGAGGCTCGGGGTTGCCAGAAGATCGATTCCGGCGCGGTTCACACGGGTCACATTCAGTTTATAGGCTGAATGGAGGCGAAGCGAACCAAGCTTAACGCCGTTGTAGTTGGTCTGGGTCACAACAATGCGTCTTGACACAACCGGGCCTTTCTCCATTTCCCAAGATTTATTTTCTACGATTGGCCCGAGGAACCGCGTGAAAATCTCCTCATCTTGGGCAGAACATACCACAAGGCAGAGGTCGCCAAGTTCAACCTCATCCTTTGAAGTTGGAATGATAACGTTGCCATCCGGTTTCTCAATACGGGAAATCACATAATCGCAGGAAATGAGGGTATGGAGTTTCTGCATGTTGAGACCGCTGATAAGGTCGTTTGTAACCTTGCAGGTCACCATGTGGGGAGCAAGGGCAGAAGCCTTCTCATCATTCTCAAGTTCGGCAATCTCTTTTGCAGTGTCGATTTTAAAGATTTTCTTCAACACGATCATGGTGAGGATGATGCCTACTACACCGAGAGGATAAGCGGCCGCATATCCCATCGACATTTGCTGGCTCACATCCTGTGCCGCCTCGTTCACCTGAAGCACTGTCTGTTGCGCCGCACCGAGTCCGGGGGTGTTTGTTACAGCGCCGCTCATCACGCCCACTAACTGGGAGATTGAAGAATTACCCTCCGATCCTCCTTGAATGAAATAAATGGCCAGCATTATGGCCACATTCATAAGGATGCCGGTGATGGCAAGCACATTCATTTTTATACCCCCTTCCTTAAAAGATGAAAAGAAACCGGGGCCTACCTGCATACCGATTGAGAAGATGAATAGGATCAGACCGAATTCACGTAGGAAATGCAGAACGTCGCCATTGACGACATAACCGAAATGACCCAAGAAGATTCCAACGAAAAGCACGAAGGTCACACCTAATGATACTCCGAAGATCTTGATTTTTCCCAAGTAGATACCTGCGAAAATCACAAAGGAGTAAAGGATGATGGTGGCCGCCAATGATTCGTTGTAGGGTTTTAGAAGATCAATTAGCCAATCCATGGAAAAATTTAAGAAATATTACCTGTTTAAATACTTTTCAGACTGCAAAATTACAAAATTTATCCTAATTTTGCATTGTAAAACTATCGAAAGTTTAAACGCATATCAAAAGTCAAACCTCCCCTCCCTCTCCGGCTATAACTTATCATTCAAAACTCAAGACTTATTTTTCACAAATAATAATTATAAATAATGGCAGAAAAGATTAAGGTAGCCATTGTAGGCTATGGAAACATTGGCCGTTTCTCGTTAGAAGCGGCTCAGGCGGCAGAAGATTTTGAAGTAGTCGGTGTAGTTCGCCGTGACCCCTCAAAAAGGGATGACATACCGGCTGAAATTCCTGTTGCGGCATCTGTTGCCGCCCTGCTCGAAGAGGTGAAGAAGATTGATGTGGCTATCCTTGCTACCCCGACACGCAGCGTTGAGGAATACGCAAAAGAGATTCTTGCCTTAGGCATCAATACCGTTGATTCATTCGATATCCACGGTCAGATTCCGGCTCTCCGCAAGACTCTTGACAAGGCGTCCAAGGATGGTGGCGCAGTGAGTGTCATTGCAGCCGGTTGGGATCCGGGAAGTGATTCAGTGGTTCGTACCCTGCTTGAGGCTATCGCTCCCAAAGGGATCACCTATACCAATTTCGGCCCCGGCATGAGCATGGGTCACACAGTGGCTGTCAAATCAAAAGAGGGTGTGAAAGAGGCTCTTTCAATGACAATTCCTTTAGGCACCGGCATTCACCGCCGCATGGTTTATGTTGAACTTCTCCCCGGCTATAAGATTGAAGATGTAGCGGCCGCGATCAAGGCAGATCCATATTTTGCAAGCGACGAGACCCACGTGTTTGAAGTTGAGAGTGTGGATGCCCTTAAAGATATGGGCCATGGCGTACATATGGAACGCAAAGGCGTTTCAGGAAAGACCCAGAGTCAGCGTTTCTCATTCGATATGGCCATCAACAACCCGGCCTTGACTGCTCAGATCCTTGTTGCGTGTGCCCGTGCCGCAGAGCGTCTCCAGCCCGGAAGCTACACAATGATAGAGATTCCTGTAATCGATCTCCTCCCCGGCGACCGCGACAGCTGGATCGGAAAATTGGTGTAAGGCTCCATTCACAAAAAAGAAAAAAGATATTAGTCAGGTCCCCGGCCGACTAATATCTTTTTTCTACTCATAATGCAAATACTTAAATCTCCTCTACTATATAATCCTCCAGCCTTCGCGTTTTAGAATCGAAATTAGCTCCTATAAGAAAAATCTTCTTTCCTGAGGTGGCGAATTTAAGCCAATATCTTTTATTATGGATTTGCTCCATGGCTTCTTTTGAGTTAGAGTCAACCTTGAACTCAAGAATATATACGTTCTGAGGCGTCTCGATGGTTAAATCTATTCTTCCGTCAGACGTGCGGTCCTCTATATTGACGTATTGCCCCATAAGTGTGAAAAGGATATACGAGGCATTTTGGAAATGTGCTTCAGCAGAACCTTTTTCAGAATAAGGCACTCCTGCAATCATGCTCGCAAAAAGACTCATGAATGTTTCAATATCGCCGGAGGTTATCGCCATTATAAATTTCTTAATGGAAAACTGGCCCGGGGATTTATCCGGTTTGATGTAATAGGGAACCAGAAATGAAATAAATCCATCCCTCACTTCCTCATTGGGATAATCAAGAGTATAAGTATGAAATACAGGATCATATCCCTTGATAGTGAGATAGCCTGTCTGGTAGAGAGCCGGAATCGGGTCGGAAGAAAGGATGCCGGCAGATTCCAGTTTCTTTGAATCTATTTCAGTTGGAGCTAAATTCCTGAGCAACCATTCCTCCTGTTCGATCTGTCGTACAAGGTAGGTCGGCGTTCCCGATTCGAACCAATATGAACCAAAACACTGTTTGGCAAATACATTCATCAGGCTAAAGGGATTATATATGTCGGGAGAAACTCGTGAAAAATGATAACCATCATAATTATCACTAAGTTTATTACGCATAAATTCCTCGGAAACCGATTCTTTCCGCGCAAAATCCTGAATGCTCTGCTTGCAATATTTTTCAAGTTCTACAGATGTAATCCCGCATATTCCAGCAAATTGTTCCTCGAAGGAGATATCCCTCAGATTATTGAGATCAGAAAAAATGGAAACCTTATTAAACCGTGCCACTCCCGTAATCATTCCAATCTCAATATATTCATCCATAGATTTTAAATTGGAATATACTGATTTAAGTGTGGAGCGGAAAGAATCGGCAAGTGCTTTATCTCCAACGGCACTGAGCAGAGGTTTGTCATATTCATCAATGAGTATTGCCACTTTTTTTCCGGTCTTTTCTTTTGCGCACTTTATGATGGCCCTGAAGCGTAGGCTGGGGGAGACTTTGTCGGCATTCTTATTGTAATTTACATCATATTCTTTTTCCCATTCAGAGAACAGGGCATCAAGCAACTCATCCAAGCCGTGAGCCGAATTGAAGTTACCATTGTTTAAATCAAGATGCAAAACAGGGTGAGGTTCCCAGTCATCAGTAAGTGAATTAAGGGAGAGACCTTCGAACAGTTCTCGTTCCCCTTTATAATAAGCTTCCATGGTGGATAGAAGCAGGCTTTTTCCGAAGCGTCTTGGCCGAGACAGGAAATAATACTTACCATGGAAGAGACGATGAATGTAGGATGTCTTATCGATGTAAAGATATCCACCTTTCCTGATTTCAGCGAAATTTTGAATCCCTATCGGGTATTTTATTTCTTCGACCAAGTTTTTCATAATGCGAAGATAATAAAAGTTTTTAATTCAGCAAAAAGTGGGGAAAATGTTTCACATAATATTACGGTGCGTCAAAACGTGAAGATTTGACACACCGTAATATTATTATCCTTATGGAAAAGGGCGGTGAGAATGGTTCAGATGAGTCATTATTATATACTCTAAGCGAGTATAAAACATTATCTGAAATAAATTATCGGACAATGATTTTTGCAGTTTCTATTTTCCCTTTTTTCCCGGTAACATTAACAACATATACTCCTTGGTGGAATTTGGCAGTGCTGAATGATACACTATTTTCACCTGGATTGATAATTTTTTGAATTACGTTTCGACCGTCTGTTGAACAAACGGTTACAAGACAGGATTCGTTAGAGAATTGTTCATCAATTCCTACTGTTACAGTGTCTCCTTTTTTAGGCGATCTTGGTGAAATCTTTCCTACTGGAGCAGTTAAAACATGCGTTATCTTTGTGGTTCCATCAAGTCGATAGATCAGTACGGATTCCTGTGAGGCATCTTCATTTTCTACTTTGATGAATAAATACTTCTTTCCCGAAAGAGTTACATAGTCTATTTTGCCACCATAATACTCTATAGATTGGTAATATCCGGTAGGAAAAGATATAGTTTGCAAGAGCGAATGATTGGTATCATAGATCTGAAATCCTTTTGCTTTTGTTTCAGTCCCCCAGTATTTGAAGTGATCCTCTTCACCACCTCCACTTTGGAATGGAACCTCTTCAGGAATAGGAAGAATATAGGCATAGTCACTTGCAAATATACCTTTTGTTATCTGATACCATCCATCATCTCCGCCTGTTTCCGCTACAATGACTACATTAGGAGTGGTAGGGTAAGAGATTCGTGTCGATTCTTTTATTTCTCCATTTGGATCAAAGCCCATAACTGGCTCATAGTTGGCTTCGCATTTTTCCCAATAACTGTCAAACGCCGGGTTGTCGGATAAAATAAAGAACTCCCATGGATATTTCTTATCAAATTTATCATACATTATATAAGTAATTGCAATTATTTGTTCCCCGGTTGGCAGAGTAGTCACTTGAACCTGTTCGCCATACCGTTTTTTATATTCTTCTGCCATCTTATATATGTCTTTTCCCTCGTATGGCAAAAGATTCATTGAACCAGTTCGATTAAATCCAAGGTAGAAAAGCGAAACGATGTCCCGTTCTTGAGAATATTCTTGAATAGTACGAGGAACTAAGTTGACTGTTAATTCCTTTACAACATTGATATTGTCATCATAAATTGTAAAGCTTTGAGTAGGAGAATCCCAATTGTATTCCTGAATATAGAAACCTGAATTTTCATCATTTGATGATGCTGGTATCATATTGAAATACACTTCATCATCAGTGTTATAAGGAGGTGTGATGATTATGGGATCCTTCAAGTCGGCTGCAATTGCACAGATCGTTCCCAATGTGGTTAGAAGCGCTAAAAAAAATTTACGCATAGTAAAAAAATTAGGGTATCTTACCGGCTCACAAAGTAGGACATGATAAAAAAATAATGCGTGAGAGCCTTATCTTGCTCGTTCCTTCCAATACAAGGCCTTCGCATTGCCCATCTCAGTAAAGGAACGAGCAACGTAGAAGCCTCACGCAGAATATGTGATACCCATGTTCCTGCGACTAATCGCCACAAGACACACAGATATTATCTACATATTCAAAAAGACATCTACCGTTGCCCCGTTCTTGACTGAGATTAAGAAGTTGCGAAGTTCTGTATTGTCAAGAAAGAGCGTCGATAAACGCACATTAAAAATTCCCAATCCGACTTGCATAACCCTCAAAAAGGTTTCTGCACCTCGGTTTCATTGCAAAAATAATAAATTATCCGTGAATTATCAAAAATTATCGATCATTAAAAAATTTTTTATAAAACAGTAGGAGAAAATATCAGAAAAGATTATTTTTGCGATTTAAGATAATATAAGATGAAAAAAAAGGCAACTCTTTATCCCATAGGAATTCAAGATTTCGTAAAGATACGCTTAAACGGATATACATACGTTGATAAAACCCGGTATATTTTTGATCTTGTTAAATTCCATGGAATTGTTTTTCTGAGTCGTCCCCGACGGTTTGGAAAAAGTCTTTTTCTTTCAACGCTACAAACGTTTTTTGAAGGTAAGAGAGAGTATTTTAGGGGATTGGAAATTGATTCCTTGCCTGTTGAATGGGAATCATATCCTGTCCTTCATTTTGACTTCAATGCTAAGGATTATACCCGTCCAAATGCACTTGAAGAAATACTTAAATCATATCTCGACATTTATGAAGAGAAATATGGATATACAGGATATGATGCCCCTGATGACCGCTTCCGAACGTTGATCAGATTCGTAAAAGAAAAAACGGGGAAAGATGTTGTTATATTGGTCGATGAATATGATAAACCGCTGTTATCAACAGAAGAGCATGCAGAGGAGCAGGAGAGAAACAGAAGCATACTAAAAGGATTCTTTGGTGTATTAAAGACAATGGATCATTCCATTCGTTTTGGAATGATAAGCGGGGTAGGAAGATTTTCCAAAGTGAGCATTTTCAGTGATCTGAACAACCTGAAAGATATCTCAATGAGTAATGAATACTCAGATATCTGTGGTCTTACTCAGAAAGAGCTGGAAGATAATTTCCAAGATGGAATTAAAGATTTGTCGTTAAATAACGACCTGTCATATCAAGAAGCATTGGAAAGACTAAAGATTACATACGACGGCTATAGATTTTCAAAAACGGGAACATGTCTATACAATCCGTTCAGTGTTCTTAATGCTTTCTCCGATAAAGAATTTAAGTTCTATTGGTTCCATACGGGCACTCCGACTATGTTGGCACGAATGGTGAAAAATTGGGGTCGGCCATTTGAAGACCTCAATCATGAATGGCGCACTGAGGAACAGCTTACCGATCTTGTGGTTAATAATGATGATCCGGTGCCTCTCATGTTTCAAACAGGCTATCTCACATTGAAAGGATTTGATAAAGAATTAAATGCCTACGAATTAGGATATCCTAACTTGGAAGTTGAGAAAGGGTTTCTTGAACATTTAGCGCCACTATATTTTACCGATAAGGTATCAAAAGCGGATTTCGACATGATTCGTTTTCGCCGATATGCTTTTGAAGGAAAAATAGACGACTTTATGAATCTCCTTTCAGTTTTTATATCAGATATTCCTTATGACCAGCGAGTAGGAGGTGAAAAATTTTATCAGAATGTATGCTATATCCTTTTTACTTTGCTTGGGTTTTATGCACAGGTGGAGAGACATACGTATATAGGAAGGATTGATTTTGTTGTTAAAACATCCAAGCTTGTTTATATATTTGAGTTTAAATACGGCGGAACTGCTGAGCAAGCCTTAAAGCAGATTAAAGATAAAGACTATGTAGCTCCCTTCCTCATGTCTGGAAAGAAAATCCTTTTGATTGGTGCGAATTTTGATAAAAGAAAGCGCAACATAGGGAAATGGATAGTGGAAGAGATGTGATTTAAAACCTTCTCTTCTGTTCCAAGGTATAATAGTAAAAGGCTATTTCAGATTTTTATTCCGAAATAGCCTCCTCTTGTATTCCTGACGATTTACATCAATTTCTTATATCTAATCCTATGCGGCGTATCCACCCCTCCGTCGCGTTTCTTCTTGAATTCCTCATACTCGGAGTAGGAACCTTCGAAGAAGGTGACCTGGCTGTCTCCCTCAAATGCCAGGATGTGTGTGGCAATGCGGTCGAGGAACCAGCGGTCGTGGCTTACAACCACCGCACAGCCGGCAAAATTTTCAAGACCTTCCTCCAATGCGCGGAGCGTATTCACGTCGATATCATTGGTTGGCTCGTCGAGGAGCAGCACGTTACCTTCCTCTTTCAATGCCATTGCAAGATGAAGGCGGTTGCGCTCACCTCCCGATAGCACGCCAATCTTCTTCTCCTGGTCAGCACCTGTGAAATTGAACTTGGAGAGATAGGCTCGGGCATTCATGTCGCGCCCTCCCATCCTGAATGATTCCACTCCTTGCGAAATCACCTCATAAACACTCTTCTCCGGGTCAAGATCCTTGTGATTCTGGTCAACGTATGCCACCTTCACTGTCTCCCCAACATGGAATTCGCCGGCATCCTGCTTCTCCTGTGCCATAATTAAACGGAAAAGGGTTGTCTTTCCTGCTCCGTTCGGTCCAATAACGCCGACAATGCCATTGGGCGGGAGCGTAAAGTTAAGGTCGTTGAATAGAACCTTGTCATCGTAGGCCTTGGCAAGATGTTCAGCTTCAATCACCTTGTTGCCTAAGCGCGGCCCATTCGGAATGAAAATCTCGAGTTTCTCTTCGCGCTCCTTCTGATCCTCGTTCATCAGGCGATCATAGCTCGACAAACGTGCCTTACCCTTTGCCTGACGGGCTTTGGGAGCCATGCGCACCCATTCCAGCTCGCGTTCAAGAGTCTTCCGACGCTTGCTGGCCTGTTTCTCCTCCTGAGCCATCCGCTGGGTTTTCTGATCCAGCCATGAAGAATAGTTGCCCTTCCATGGAATCCCCTCGCCTCGGTCGAGCTCAAGAATCCAGCCTGCAACATGGTCGAGGAAGTAGCGGTCGTGAGTCACGGCAATCACTGTGCCCGGATATTGCTGCAGATGCTGTTCGAGCCAGTCGATTGATTCCGCATCAAGGTGGTTGGTAGGCTCGTCAAGAAGAAGGATATCCGGCTGCTGGAGAAGGAGGCGGCATAGGGCCACACGACGTTTTTCACCTCCCGAAAGCACGGCAATCTTTTTATCATCCGGCGGACAACGCAATGCATCCATCGCCCTTTCAAGCTTATTGTCGATATTCCATGCATCACAAGCGTCGAGCTTATCCTGAATCTCTGCCTGGCGTGCAATGAGGGCATCCATCTTGTCAGGATTCTCCAGCACTTCCGGATCTGCAAAAGCCTCATTCACCTCGTCATACTCCTTAAGGAGGTCGAACACATGCTGCGCACCCTCGCGCACCACTTCGAGCACTGTCTTGTCTGGGTCGAGCTTCGGTTCCTGCTCAAGATAACCGACGCTGTAGCCGGGGGAGAAAACCACATTCCCTTGATAACTTTTATCAATCCCCGCAATAATCTTAAGGAGTGTTGATTTGCCGGAACCGTTCAGACCGATAATGCCGATTTTGGCCCCGTAAAAGAAGGAGAGATAAATATTTTTCAATATCTGGCGCTGGGGAGGGATGATTTTGCTTACCCCCACCATCGAGAATATCACTTTTTTGTCGTCTGCCATTTCTTATGGAATAAGTTATGAGTTTTTAGTTATAAAATATGAGAAATGATTAGTTATGCACCGTTCGGTAATCGCACTTCACTTTCCCCTTTGCAAGATTATTGAGCTTGTTGCGTATAAGCTGTTTGCGAATCGAAGTCACATGGTCGGTATATACCGTTCCCAAAAGATGATCCACTTCATGTTGGATTATCCTTGCAAGGAATCCACGAAATTCGCGTTCATGCTCCACAAAGTTTTCATCGAGCCAATTCAGCCTTATATGCTCCACTCTTTTCACATCTTCGGAAAGTCCGGGCAGCGACAGGCAACCCTCAGCGCGTGCCACTTCCGGCTGGTCCTCTATAACCTCAAGCTCAGGATTAATGATTACCATCTTCGAATCGGCACATTCAGGGAATGTATCAGCTAAAACGCTGCCATCTATAACTATGACTGCAATTGCTTTCCCAACCTGAGGGGCCGCCAAGCCTACTCCGTCGGCATTATACATTGTCTCCCACATGTCGGAGATCAGTTTCTGTAGGCCGGGATAGTCCGGCTCAATATCTTCGGCCTCCTTGCGAAGCACAGGATGACCGTAAATATATATTGGTTGTATCATTTGTAAAAAAAAATTTCTATTTAAATAGGAAGAGAATCCCTTCATGGCGGTTCTAAAATTGCTTTTAGAAAGAATGCGAGTCCAGCCACGAAGTGAGGATTATCACTGCCGACATTTCATCCGCAAACCCCTTGCGCTGACGGTCTGATTTCTTGAAGCCGCCTGCAAGCATCTCTCGATGGGCTATCACTGAGGTAAAACGCTCGTCAACCATCTCGACAGGAATCTCAGGCAGCTCCTTTCTCAAACGGTTCACAAATGGCGTTATATATTTCATGCTTTCCGATGGTTGCCCGTTGGTTTGTTTGGGTTCGCCTACTAATATGCGTTCCACCGCCTCCCGGCCCACATATTCCTTCACCCAAGCCAAGAGGCGGGGAGTCTCGAGAGTCGGAAGACCGTTTGCTGAAATTTTAAGGGAATCTGTCACTGCGACTCCACAGCGTTTACGTCCGTAATCAATAGCCAAAATTCGTGCCATAATGCAAAATTAGTCAAAATAATTCGCAGAATAAAATCCACGGAGGGTGAAAGCATAAAAAAAGCCGTGCTCATTGCACAGCTTTTTAATAATATAGAAGGTTTTCTATTATTTTCCGCTGAAATAACGGTCGTAAAGGCCTTTGAAACCGCGGCCGTGACGAGCCTCATCTTTGGCCATCTCGTGAACTGTGTCGTGGATAGCATCGAGGTTAGCGGCTTTTGCATTCTTTGCGATGCGCATCTTGTCTTCGTTTGCACCTGCTTCAGCGTGCATGCGCTTTTCAAGGTTGGTCTTGGTGTCCCAAACGTGGTCGCCGAGGAGTTCTGCAAATTTAGCGGCGTGCTCTGCCTCTTCCCAAGCATAACGCTTGAAGGCGTCAGCAATTTCGGGATAACCTTCGCGGTCAGCCTGACGTGACATTGCCAAATACATGCCCACCTCTGTGCATTCTCCAAGGAAGTGGTTATTAAGGTCCTTGATCATCTCCTCGTCGCAGCCTTTAGCTACGCCGATCTCATGCTCAGTCACAAACTTAAGGAGGGAATCCTCATCCATCTCTTTGAACTTTGACTGAGGAGCCTTGCACTGGGGACACTGTTCGGGAGCTGTTTCACCCTCTGCGATGTAACCGCAAACGGTGCATATCCATTTTTTTGCCATAATTGTTATTCTGAAATTTTAATTTATGTTTTATAATTTTACCAATATATTTAACAAAAAGGAGAGTTGATTTGTTTATCAGAAGTCAGAATTTTTTAACTCCTGCGCTTAGGTGCGGGAAAAACGTGATTACGGTGCAAAATCAGATTGACAGAGATATAGTCGCCAAGCTTGAAACAAGGATTGATACGTTCCTTTCCGCAAAAACTATCTCGCGAGTCATTGTCGGCGTTAGTGGAGGTGCTGATAGCGTAGCCCTTTTGCGCGCGCTGAATAATATAGGCGTAGAGTTGATTGCGGTTCATTGTAATTTTCATCTCAGGGGGGAGGAGAGCAATCGCGATGCCTTATTTGTAAAGGAACTTTGCGAGAGATTAAATATCGAACTCCGCACTGTTGACTTTGATGTCGAAGGCTACCGCCGTGAGAATGGCGGTTCTGTGGAAATGGCATGTCGTGCCCTTCGTTATTCCTATTTTGAAGAGCAAAGGGTTTCATCAGCCGCCGACAGGATTGCTGTGGCGCATAATTCTGATGATAATGCTGAAACCCTACTGCTGAATCTATTCAGGGGGGCTGGAATAGCCGGGCTCCGGGCAATGAGGCCGGATACAGGCACGATTATCCGCCCTCTTCTCGAGGTCAGCAGGAAAGAGATAGAGGAATATCTGGAGGCGCTGTGCCAGCCTTTCATCATTGACTCTACCAATCTTTCCTCTGATTATCGTCGGAATTTCCTGCGCAATGAGGTCATTCCACTTATCGAAAAGGAATGGCCCGGGGTGAAGCGGTCGTTAAATCGCACCGCCGGAATTATGAGGATGGAAGAGGAGGGGATTGACGCTATTGTCTCCGGCTTAATTGGAGAGGACTCTCTCTCTTATGAATCAATATTAAGGGAAGGGTCGGGAAAATGGCTTCTGCGTCGTTTCGTTAAGTCGAAAGATGGAACAGACGATATGGTGGAGGAGATGTGGGCTTCATTGGCAAAGGGGAAAATCAGAAAAGGGGCAAGATGGAGTAATGGCAAAGGGGAATTTATCTTTGGCTCCTCCGGATTGGAATGGATTCCGGGGTTGGCTCTCCCTGAAGGAACCGATATTGGAGATGATTTTATATGGCAGAAATTTCCGAATACCCCCGATCTTATGGAGAAGATCAGAAAGGATCGATCTAATCGGTGCTTATGGATTCCGTGTGAGCCTTCAAGAATAAGGGTTCGCACCCGTGTCGATGGCGACCGCATGAAGCCCCTGGGCATGGATGGAAGCAAGCTGGTAAGCGATATAATAAGCGATTCAGGCCTGCCTGCCAGAGAGAAAAGGCGCCTTGCAGTGGCTGAAAATATGGAGACTGGGGAGATTTTATGGGTGGAGAATCTCCGAAGATCCCGAAAGGACCTTGTTTCCGATGCCGATAAATTTATATGGAGGCTGAATAGAAAATGAGGGAAAAGTTAGGAAAATTCAGAAGAAATAATTAAATTTGCAATATCTTTTCAGATCGGCATTGAGGGCTAAGAAAAATATTAATATCAATATTTCTAATGACGGTCTGGCATTCCACCTATAAACCAATGTTTTATTAACCGTTTACTCGGTGTCCACGTAGTCAGATTCTCTTGATTGTGGATTAGTCTTTTTCAAATAATCCTTCCCGTTTCCGTGATTTTCAATTGTTATGTATCCTGCTTTGGAATCTGTTGATATGTCCGGAAAAATAGAAAGCTGATTAAACATATTACAAGACTGCTTGTTTTGTCGGTTTAATCGGTAGGCACTTGTGAGGGTGTCTGGAACGGGATTGCAAACGAAATTACAAGAAAACAGAGATATGTACACTCTTGATGATTTAATGGCAATGGACGATGACCAGTTAAAAAACATCGCCGAATCTATGGGTATGAAGAAACCTTCTGATAACAAGGAGGAGAATGCATACTTCATTATTGATAATGAATCTGAAGCAACCGCCAAGAAGGCTGTTGCCAAAGGAAGCAAAGCGAAAGCTGAGAAAGCTCCGCGTGCCAAGCGCACTTCTAAGAAAGCGGCCGCGGCAGCCGAACCTGCCGAGCAGCCTGCATCTGCCGAGGTTGCGACTCAGCAGCCTGCTGAGTCTCAGGAGGTAGAGGCGCCCGCTCCAAAAAAACGCACAAGAAAGGTTAAGGCTAAGGCGGAGAAGCCTGCGGCTGAGGAAAAAGCCACTGATGTGGCCAAGCCATCCGACAGCGCAGATGAGGTTTCTGAAGCTGTTGCAGCTGATGCTCCGAGTCTTTTCGAGCCGCAGGAGCAGGAAGCCCCTCAAGTGGCGCAGTCCGAAAACGAGAATCCCGAACAGGTTGCCCCCGAGGAGGCTGCCCCTGATAAGGAGACGGAAAAGGAACCTGCGCAGTCTAAGGATAATGAGGCTCCCGACGATGGCGACAAAGGAGGAGAGAGGAAACTCATCTTTACTCATAAGCCTGATGCCAACCCTTCCCTTGGAGCATTCTTTGGCAATTCAAAAGGAAAGACTTTCACTCGTCGCACTAAGCAACAGATTGAGGAGGCTGCGATTGCCGCCGCCGTTTCACCCATCATTATTGCCGAACCGAATGTGCCGCGTCAGCTCACTACAAAGCAACAGAAGCATCTCACAAAGAAACAGCGCCAACAGCAGCGGCAGCTTCAGCAGCAACAACAGCAGAAGCAGCCGGAGACAAGCTTCGATTTCAGCGGTATCCTCACCACATACGGTGTCTTGGAAGTGATGCCCGATGGTTATGGATTCCTCCGTTCAAGCGATTATAATTATCTGGGCAGCCCGGATGATGTTTATGTTTCCCAGCAGCAGATAAAGGATTATGGCCTTAAGACCGGCGATGTGGTAGAAGGAGGCATCCGTCCGCCTCGCCAGGGAGAAAAGTATTTCCCATTGTGCCGTATCGAATCAATCAACGGCCTCCCCCCTGAAGTGATCCGCGACCGTGTGCCGTTTGAGCATCTTGTGCCTTTGTTCCCTGATGAGAAGTTCGATCTCACTAAGGGGAGAAGCAACAACCTTTCCACTCGTGTAGTGGATATGTTTGCCCCGATTGGTAAAGGACAGCGTGCCCTTATCGTGGCTCCTCCTAAAACGGGTAAGACAATTCTACTTAAGGATATTGCCAATGCAATTTCGGAGAATCACCCCGACACTTATATCATAATGCTTCTCATTGATGAGCGTCCGGAGGAGGTGACCGATATGGCTCGGAGCGTAAATGCGGAGGTGATTGCCTCTACTTTCGACGAGCCGGCTGAGCGTCACGTCAAGATTGCCGGAATAGTCCTTGAAAAGGCAAAGCGTCTTGTTGAGAGCGGTCATGATGTGGTGATTATGCTCGACTCCATCACTCGACTTGCGCGTGCCTATAATACGGTGTCTCCGGCCTCCGGCAAAATCCTTTCAGGAGGTGTTGATGCCAACGCTCTCCAGCGCCCGAAACGTTTCTTTGGTGCCGCTCGTAATATTGAGAATGGAGGCTCCTTGACCATTATTGCCACCGCGCTCACTGAAACCTCTTCCAAGATGGATGAAGTTATCTTCGAGGAATTCAAGGGAACTGGCAACATGGAGCTGCAGCTCGATCGCAAGCTCTCCAATAAGCGCATCTTCCCGGCGGTTGATATTATTGCATCATCCACTCGTCGTGATGATCTCCTTGTCAGCAAGGAGACCCTCAACAGAATGTGGATTCTCCGCAATTATCTTGCTGATATGACCTCGATGGAAGCTATGGAGTTCATAAAGAAGCGTATGGAGATGACTCGCACTAACGAGGAACTTCTCGTCACAATGGATAAGTAAAATAGGTCTGGTCCCAGACTGAATGAAAGGTTATAATTAGCGGCGGTCGATCCTGAGGGACCGACCGCCACTTTCTTAAAATCAATTCACCCTTAATTAAATACATAGACTATTTCTATGAATACATTTGGAAGAAACATACGGCTCACCACTTTTGGCGAGAGTCACGGGCCCGCAATGGGGGGGATTCTTGACGGTTTCCCTTCACTGGTAAAAATAGATTTTGAAAAGGTGAAGGACGACCTTGCCCGTCGCGCCCCCGGCCGTCAGGCTTTCACCTCCCCGCGAAAGGAACCTGATGAAGTCGAATTCCTGTCTGGTTTCAATAGCGAGGGAATCACTTTGGGCACGCCCATTGGATTCATAGTCCGGAACCGCGATCAGCGTTCAGGCGATTATGCCGGCTATCAGGGGCGTTTCCGGCCGAATCATGCCGACTACACTTACTATAAGAAATATGGAATTAATGAATTTGCCGGAGGCGGCAGGGCGAGTGCAAGGGAAACTGTGTCGTGGGTTGTAGGAGGAGCATTGTGCAGGCAGTGGCTGGCAACGAAAGGGATAAATGTAACGGCACGTTTCATTGAAACCAATTCGTTGAAAGAGGCCGCCTCTGCCGGTGATTCCACGGGTGGAATTGTAGAAGGCATCATAACCGGTCTCCCCGTAGGTGTGGGTGAGCCGGTGTTTGGAAAGCTTCACAGCCGTTTGGCGGCCGCTATGATGGGTATTAACGCGGCCAAGGCATTTGAATATGGCGACGGTTTTGCCGCAGCCTCCGCGTTTGGTTCGGAATGTGGCGATAGCATGGTGCCTGACCCGGAACGTCCGGGCGAATATCTTTTCACTTCTAATCATTCCGGAGGAATCCAGGGAGGAATCTCAAACGGCATGCCGGTGAATTTTAAAGTCTATTTCAAGCCAACGCCAACCCTCATGCGCGAGATGCATTCCTATGATACTGCCGGAAATCCTGTAGTCATCCCTCCAAAAGGCCGACACGATCCCTGCGTGGCCATAAGAGGAGTTGCAGTGGTCGAGGCAATGGCTCTTCTCACCATAGCCGATTTGATGAGATGAATTGGAGTACTGGTCGCCCATCCCGCCTATCTTGCCTACCCCGCCTAAACAGCCTAATCCCGCCTATCCCCAGATTAAATGAATGAATCCTTACTATAAAGACTATAATGAATATTTGGGAGAAATTTTTCCCGGATTGAAAGTCCAGAAAATCTCAATTAATGCCGGTTTTTCCTGCCCTAACCGCGACGGAACAATCGGTAGGGGAGGGTGCATCTATTGCGATAACACAACTTTCACCCCCTCATATTGTTTCGGTGCTGACTCTGTAAAGCAACAAGTAGAGGCTGGAAAGAGATTTTTCTCAAGAAAATATCCTTCCATGAAATACTTGGCCTATTTTCAGTCTTTCACCAATACTTTCAGAGGGAGCGATGCCGATAATGAGAAGAATATCTCTCTTGAGAAACAATATCGTGAAGCACTCGAAGATGACGATGTGATTGGCCTTATCATAGGGTCACGTCCCGATTGTTTCCCCGATGACATAGTGGCTCTTTTGGCTCAATTGAACCGTGAATATCCTGTGTTTGTTGAATTAGGTGCGGAGACCTCCTGCAATGAAACTCTTAGAATCATTAACCGGGGGCATAGCTGGGAGCAAACCTGTGATACCGTGTTCAGGCTTAATGATGCTGGAATCAGGGTCGGCTTGCACCTGATATGCGGACTCCCCGGCGAAACCGAGGAGATGATTCTGCAAAATGTGAAACGGGCTTGTGAGTTGCCGATTGAATCAATCAAGCTTCACCATTTGCAAGTGATACGCCACACCCCCCTTCATGATGCTGTGGAATCCGGAAAGCTTTCAGTCTTCCCCTTCTCGAAGGAGGATTATTTGGATTTATGCGTCAAAATTATTAATATTGTGCCGCGAAGAATTGCAATCGAGCGTTTCCTTGCCTCCTCTCCTCCCGACAAGGTGGTCGCACCCAAATGGGGGATAAAGAATTATGAATTCACCAATCTTCTGATGAACCGTTTGAAGAAGGATGATTCATTTAAGGTTTGATACGGTTCAAAGGAGGTAAATAATCTTCTTTTTAACGTTCGTAAATTAGTTTAAACAACTTCAAAAGATTAGATCAAGATTTAATCCATAATTTAAAAGAAAAAATAAAAATATATGAAAAAAATGATTTTGCCGGCATTTGCAATCTTTGGCGCCACTATGATAGCCAATGCCGATGTCACAGTTCTTTTCCCGGCCGGAACTTCAGGAGAATATGAAGTTGAATCGCAGTTAATATCAGAGATGGTTAAACCCCGCGGAGAGAGAAAAGCTCCGGAGGTGAAACAGCTTTCAGTAAAGGATGGTAAAGTTGTGTTCACGCCCATCGCTGATGGAGCTTCGCAATCGGTGCTTTATACATCAGAAAGGGAAGGTATCGTGCTCTATTCTTTGCCAGGTGAGAATCTCACGGTCGAAGTCAGCTCAGTTGAACCTCTCGAATACACCGTAAAAGGAACTCCTCTTATGGAGGAGATAACCTCGCTTGATGCAAAAGGGAGCGGAATCAAAAAGGAGTATTTCGCCATTGCTCGAAGCGGCAACCCTGATGAGAAGAAGCTGGAAGAGCTATCCAACCGTTATGATGTCATCTTTGCCGACTACATCAAGCAGAATCCATCAAATCCGGCATCCATCTATGCTCTTCTCGAACTTGACGGACAGGACTATCTTGATATGTTCAATATTCTTCCCGAAGAAGCAAAGACCACCCCTCTATATCCCCTGGCAGTAAATAAAAAGGCACGTGTGGAAAAAAATATAGAAGCGGAGAAACGGATGGAAGCCCTCCAGAGCGGAGATGTTGACGCGCCGCTTTTCACATTAAAGAATCTCGAAGGTAAGGATGTGTCTCTTTCCGAATTCAGGGGTAAATGGGTCATTTTGGATTTCTGGGGATCATGGTGTCCATGGTGCATAAAAGGATTCCCTGCGCTTAAAGAAGCCTACAGCAAATATGCAGGCAAGCTTGAAATAATAGGCGTTGACTGCCGTGATTCCGAAGAAGCATGGCGCACAGCCGTGAAACGCTATGAATTGCCTTGGGTTCAAGTATATAATGGCGGAGCTGAAGCCGAGAAGCTATATGAAGAGTATGCAGTGCAAGGCTTTCCCACAAAAGTCATAGTCTCTCCCGAAGGGAAGATTGCCAACATCACTGTAGGGGAGGATCCATCCTTCTTCACCGTGCTTTCAAAGCTCATGGAAAAATAAAAATGCTCCCTCTTGCGTAGCTGTCCTGTTCAAAAACTCCGCTTTTGCAAGAAAGTGACGGTGTGTCAAAATACATAATTTTGGCACACCGTCATACTTTTATCCGGATGGCGAGGGTGCTGTCAGAATGGTTCGGATGGTAGGCGGTTGAGATTGAGGCTGAGGGAGCATACTCACGTATGTGACCGAAGCCGAGTAAGCATTAACTGAAGTACACCTTGTAGGTACAACTTATTATAACGTCGGCTAC
>CAMWXH010000021.1 GCA_947178165.1 uncultured Porphyromonadaceae bacterium
TAGCTCGTTGGGCTCATAACCCAAAGGTCGTAGGTTCGAGTCCTGCCCCCGCCACTAAGTGAGACGCTTTTGAAAAAGCGTCTTTTTTTATTTACTTCTATTTCTTTTTCACCTCTATATCGAATCAAGCATGGAAGTTGTTTACGAAGATAATCATATAATCATAGTCAATAAAAAGGTCGGGGAGATTGTTCAAGGAGACAAGACTGGCGATATCCCCCTTTCGGAAATGGTGAAGGATTATATCAAGGTGAAGTATAACAAGCCGGGGAATGTGTTCTGCGGTGTGGTTCACCGAATAGACCGTCCGGTAGAGGGCCTGGTCATATTCGCCCGGACTTCAAAGGCTTTGGAACGTCTCAACAAGATGCTTCGCGATGGAGAGATCCATAAAACATATCACGCATTAGTTGAGGGAAGAATGACGGAACCGGAAGGGACCCTTGAAAATTATCTTGTTTCAGATGGCAGAGTTAACAAGACCTTTATTGCAAAGCACTCCACACCCGATGCCAAACTTTCCAAACTGAAATTTAAGACTCTTGCCGTCGGCGACCGTTATTCACTTCTGGAAGTCAATCTTCTCACCGGGCGAAAGCATCAGATTCGCGCCCAGCTCTCTGCTATTGGCCATCCCATCAAAGGAGATCTCAAATATGGCTCCAAGAGGAGCAATCCCAACGGGGGGATTTCTTTGCAAGCCCATAAGATTGAATTCATTCACCCTGTTTCGAAAGAACCAATTTGTGTTGAACTGCCCGAAATTGAAAATCCAATTACAAAATAATACCTTTACACACAAAGCAAATTCTCTTAAACATATAAAAATCCCGGAAACCGTCATAGCTTCCGGGATATTCTATTTTATATAAAGAATTTCCACTAAATTTATTTACCTATAAAGCTCTTAATCCTTCCGAGGACGGTCGGGACATTATAACCGAATTTTTCATCAAGCACTTTTGCAGGCGCTGAAGCACCGAAACGTTCCATTCCCATAATTTCATAGTCTCCCTTCATGACAGGGAAGAGTGTGGTGGGAATGCCTGAGGTAAGACCGAATATCTTGACCCCGTCGGGTATCAATGATAGCTGATACTCTTTGTCCTGCATTTGGAAGAGTCCGATGGAAGGAAGAGAAACCACTCGTGCTTTAATACCTTCTTTCGCAAGCTCCTCAGCGGAATGAACCAATAAGGCTACGTCGCTGCCATTGCCTACAAGAACAATGTCAGGATTCTCAACTTCAAAGGCGGCATAACCTCCCCTAAGGGCTTTCTTAGCTTCCTCCCTACGGTTTTCACCCGGAAGGTCTTCCAAATTCTGACGTGAGAATATGAGCACAGAAGGAGTTTCAAGGTTCTCCATAGCAAGCTGATAGCAAGCGATTGTTTCTGCAGCATCGGCAGGGCGGAGAACAAGCACGGATGGCTTGCCATCGAAATTCTTTATCTGCTCCAAAAGACGCATCTGTGCTTCCTGTTCTATTGGCTCATGAGTCGGCCCGTCTTCACCAACACGGAATGAATCGTGCGAATAGATGTACTTAACTGGCAACTTCATAAGCGCGGCCATACGAATAGCAGGCTTCATGTAGTCACTGAATACGAAGAATGTGGCACAAGCACCGAACACTCCTCCATGAAGCGCAATACCATTTATGATGCAAGCCATTGTAAGCTCGGCCACTCCGGCCTGGACAAACCCTCCGGAAAAATCACCCTTGACAATCACACCTGTCTTCTTGAGCCAACCCTCCGACTTATCGGAGTTGCAAAGGTCGGCACTTGAAACTATCATATTTCCGATATGATCTGCCAAGTAGTTGAGCACGTTGTGTGAGGCGGCACGGCTTGCCATTCCGGGCTTAATCTCAATTGCATCCCAATCAATTGCGGGAAGCTTCAGGTCGATATAATCTTGAAGAGTCTGTGCTTTTTCAGGATTCTTTTCAGCCCAATCCTTATATTCAGCCCGACGACGAGCCACAATCTTCTTGAGTTCCTCGCGACGCTCGGCATAAAGTTTCTTTACATCATCGCGTATGATCCACGCATTCTCAGGATCCCCTCCAAGATTCTTGACCGTGGCTTCAATATCAGCACCGGCATTCGAAAGCGGTTGCCCATGAGTAGAGACCGCGCCCTCCATAGAATTGCCATCCTTGCCGATGACACCACGAGCCATAATGGTATGACCAATTATAAGAGTAGGTTTCTCCTGCTCCTCGATTGCAGTCATAAGCGCGCCGGCGATAGCAACGGGGTCGCAGCCATCAACTTCGAGCACATTCCATCCCCAAGCACGATATTTAGCGGCAGTATCCTCACCTGTCACCTCCTCGACACGTGTTGAGAGCTGAACTTCGTTGGCATCGTAAAACATAATGAGATTATGCAAACCGAGCAACCCGGCAATACGGCCTGCGCCTTGTGAAATCTCTTCCTGAATGCCTCCATCGGAAATGAATGCGTAGGTTTTATGAGCCACAACATCTCCGAAACGCGCCACTAAATAGCGTTCTGCAATAGCGGCTCCGACAGCCATTACATGCCCTTGTCCAAGCGGGCCCGAGGTGTTTTCAATTCCGTGGGCGAAATCCACTTCAGGATGTCCGGGCGTGATGCTTCCCCACTGACGGAAAGCCTTAAGGTCGTCGATTGAATAGTTGCCGCATAAAGCGAGCACACTGTAAAGCATCGGCGACATGTGACCGGGATCAAGGAAGAAACGGTCGCGGGCAAACCATGTGGGATCTTCCGGGTCATAAACCAGGAATCCTGAATAAAGCACATTGATAAAATCAGCTGCGCCCATAGCGCCGCCCGGATGACCAGACTTAGCCTTCTCGACCATCTCCGCAATGAGAACACGGATGTTGTCGGCGGCTTCGTTCATTACTTTTACGTCCATTAGGTTTAGGATTTTGGATTCTGTAATTTTTAGTACGACAAAGTTAATAAGTTATATTGAATTATTAAAGCCTTAATCCTAATTTTAGGGCTCATTTAATAAAAATTCTCCTTAATCGGTAATGATGATTGATAATAAAACGAGGGTGTGTCATAACGGCTCGCCCGGGTAAAAACAAAACGGTGTGTCAAATTTTCGTATTTTGACACACCGTCGCACATATCAAATGCACTTATTTAAGTCAAATGCACTTATTCAAGTCAATTCAGTATCTCCGGCTCCTCGGGAAGACCTTCTGTATTCTTCGGGCGCGAGAGGAATAAAGCATAGATGCAGATATATGCCGCAAGGCAGAAAGGAACCCAGAAACTTGCAATGATTGAATTGGAAGCAATCAAAGATTGAATTGCAGGGAATACACCTCCACCGCAAACCATCACCATAAAGATTCCTGAAGCAACAGCTGTATATTTTCCGAGACCGGTGACAGAGAGATTGAAGATTGCTCCCCACATAACCGAGGCAAAGAAACCACAGAGAACAAAGAACACTGCATTCAATGGTATCTTTACTACTCCGAATGAAAATTCCGCTGAACTGAAGCCTATGAAATCAACAATAGTCTCAGATGTGAAGATACCAACAGCAATCAGCGCCATAACTCCGAGGGCAGCAACAGTGAGCATCGCACGCGAGGAGATCTTTCCTCCTATGACACCTCCCAAGAATCGGCCGATCAGCATTAAGAGCCAATAGATGCCTACAACAGTTCCGGCAATCGCCGCAGACTCCATTATATTGTTTGAAATAACGTCAGGCGATTTTTCAAGATATTGCAAAGTCCAGTTCGCAATCCCCACTTCAAGACCCACGTAGCAGAAAATTGCCAATACGCCGAAGGTGAAGTTCGTATAAGCGAAAGCTTTTGCAACCTTGATTTTCTCTTTCTTCTTTCCCAAGTCAGGCGACTCAGGAAGCTTGCTGAAGTAAAGAACAAGGAAAGCCGCGGCAAAGATAGCCATTGCAAGGTAGAACACCGGATTTGCCGAAGATATTGTGCTGGCTGCACCGCCAAGAAGACCTCCGACAATCACCGGGGCAAGAGTGGCTCCCAAAGAGTTGAACGATCCTCCGAATTGAACAAGCTGATTGCCTTGCTTGGGAGTTGAACCAAGTGAATTCAGAAGCGGATTCACCACTGAGTTGAGCAGACACATAGAGAATCCCGCCACGAAAGCTCCAACCAGATATATTGTCACAGCCACGGCATCATCGCCTATAAAACCGGAAATATAAGTGATCGCAACGCCAATGAACCCGATTGTCACAGCCCATAAAGCCGTGATCCGGAAACCTTTATTCTGCAACAATATTCCTGCCGGATAACCCATGAAGGCGTAGGCTATGAAATTGGCAAACGTGCCAAGCTGCGACATTAGCTTGTTGCCATTTGACATCTTTTCAATAACTGATCCAAGAGGATTCTGATAACCTGTCACAAACGCAATCATGAAGAAGAGCGCGAACATAATCGCAATCGGAAGCGCAAAATTTCTCTTCTCCCTTTGAGATTTTTCCACCATAGTTGTAGGTTTTTAGTAGTTAATTAAATTATAAGGTAACAACTATATTACATTGTTACCTTATGGTAAGTTCATTTTCTATCGCCAAAAATCATGCTCCCGATCCTTACGATTGTTGCACCTTCTTCAACCGCTATGGGCCAATCATGGCTCATACCCATCGAGACCACATCAAATCCGCGAAGACCCAGACTCGGATTCCCGGAAATCTCACGGAACACACGGGCTATCTCTGCAAAGTCAGCTCTTACCCTTTCATTGTCGTCGGTATTGCTTGCCATTCCCATCACTCCGCAAATATGAGTGTTGGTCAAACACTCAAACTTCCTCTCTTCAAAAAATGAGAGAAGCTCTTCAGGAAGGAAACCGAATTTTGTTTCCTCACGGGCCACATGAAGCTGCATGAGCACCTTGGTAACAACGCCTGCTTTCCTGCTTTCAGAATCTATGAGATTAAGTAGTTTCTCAGAATCTACACTTTCAATCAAAGCAGTCTTTCCTATGAGAGGGCGAACCTTGTTGGTCTGAAGATGACCTATGAAGTGCCAATCAATATCTGATGGCAATTGCGGAATCTTTTCCAGCAATTCCTGAACCCTACTTTCACCGAAACATCTTTGCCCGGCATTGTAGGCTTCCTGAATGGCTGAAACAGGATGAAACTTCGACACAGCGCAAAGCTTAACGCCCGGAGGCAACAATTGCCTCAACCTGATTATTTCAGATGATACGCTCATAATAATTTCTATTTTCCTGAAAGATCGGCCGGGAACACATCCATAAGCATCGTTTCTGTTATTGAAGCGATCTCGTAATCCCCCAGAGTGCCTGCCATCCCGTCTTTGAAATTCTTAACAGCATCGTCAAAGTCAGAGGCCTGAACCAATATCAGCGAAGCTGTTTTCTTTTCAGCACCTGTCTTTTCATCAAGTGTGATGAAATTGACCTTCACCTGATAATAACGGTCGCCACCTTCATTAAAGAATATCTCTGAAATTTTAGTCTTTTTTTCTGAAGATATGGAATATTCACCGGAAATGAAGGGTTTCATTTCATCCATGATGCGGGCTTCTGCCTCAGTGAACGTCAAAGCATCAACCAGATAAGGCTCATTCACTTTCTTGACCACACCATTTTCCATCATCTTGTCATATCTGACCTTACATTCAAACCAAAGTGCCATAGCGTCTATCTTTATTGTCGAAGTTGATTAATCAAATTTACGAATTTTAAATATCGTTTTTCCCTTTTTTCCTTAGAATTTTCAATTTTTTTGAGGAGTTATATGCAAAGTTAATCAAAATTTACATGATATTTTCGTTTACTTCTATTTTTTTGTTAATTTCGCTTATAGAAATTATCTGATGAGTTCCTTTCCAAATTCCACCCTATGGAGACAATAAAAAAAATTTGGATATTCTATCGTGACGGCTTCCGTGAAATGACCGTTGGGAAGACATTATGGATGATAATACTTTTGAAGCTATTCATCTTTTTTGTCGTGATAAAGCTTCTTTTTTTCCCAAACCTCCTGTCACGCGATTATGACACGGATGCCGACAGGGCCAACCATGTGAGGAAAGAACTGACTAAATAGCAACAACCTCTTTCTCTCACTCCTCTTTCTCTCACTAAAGAATCGACGCACTGCATATTTATATTGCATATTATTTTTTAAACCATAAAACTATAATCTATGAATGACTTAACCACCGTTGTAGATTGGTCGCGATGGCAATTCGCACTCACTGCAATCTACCATTGGCTTTTCGTTCCGCTCACACTCGGACTCTCGGTCCTTGTGGCCATAATGGAAAGCCTTTACTTGAAAACAAAGTCGGAAAAATGGCTTCAGGCCACAAAATTCTGGATGCGGCTTTTCGGCATTAACTTCGCTATCGGTGTTGCCACCGGCATTATCCTGGAATTTGAATTCGGAACCAACTGGAGCAACTATTCCTGGTTTGTAGGCGATATCTTCGGCGCACCGCTGGCCATAGAAGGAATCCTGGCTTTCTTCATGGAATCCACTTTTGTTGCCGTTATGTTCTTCGGCTGGAACAAGGTTTCTCCGAGGTTCCATCTTGCCTCAACCTGGCTCACTGCAATAGGAGCATCCATATCAGCCCTGTGGATTCTGGTAGCAAACGCATGGATGCAGTATCCTGTAGGAATGGAGTTTGACCCGGCCCAAATGAGAAATGTGATGGATAATTTCTGGGACCTTTTCTCTGGCATCGCCGTTAACAAATTCTTCCACGCTGTGTTCAGCGGATGGGCTCTCGCAGGCGTCTTTGTAATTGGAGTGAGCTGCTGGTTCTTATGGAAAAAGCGCAATCAGGAATTCGCCCTCCTTTCCATCAAATCTGGAGCATGGTTCGGTCTGGCAGGACTTTTACTTACTATGTACACCGGTGACGGATCAGCAGTGGAGGTTACTAAGCATCAGCCAATGAAACTGGCGGCTATGGAAGGCCTATATCACGGAACCGAAGGCCAGGGATTCACAGCATTTGCAATCCTTAACCCTGAAAAAGATTGGAATAATGACGAGGATGAGTATATTTTTGAAATTGCCATCCCCAAGATGCTTTCAATCTTAGGCCGTCATGATGCCAATGCTTTCATTCCGGGTGTGACTGATATCATCGAAGGTCGCGACATCATCAACGGCGACACAGTCAACACGGTGTCATACGCAGAACGAATAGAGAGAGGAAAATTGGCTCAGGCCGCCCTTCGCAACTATGATATAGCAATGGAGAATGGAGATTCAGCGGCCATGAATGTGGCCAAAGCCGACCTTCAGAAGAATTTCCAATACTTTGGCTATGGCTATTTTGATGATGTGAAAGAAGCTATCCCCCCTATTGGCGTGACATTCTGGACATTCCGTATCATGTGCTACCTCGGCGGTTATTTCCTGCTCTTCTTTGTAGTGATCCTATTCCTCGTTTACCGCACACGCCTTATGGAACGCGCCACTTGGATTCAATGGATTGCAATGGCCTCAGTTCCATTGATGTGGGTATGTTCTGAAGCCGGTTGGGCTGTAGCAGAGGTGGGACGCCAACCTTGGACCGTACAGGATCTGCTCCCCACAAAAGCGGCTATCTCAGAGATTCCCGCTTCATCGGTAATCATAACATTCTGGCTGTTCGCTCTTGTATTCACCGTATTGCTTGTTGCAGAGGTAAGCATTATGTGTCGTCAGATAAGCAAAGAATCAAAAAAGAATCTTTCACCTAATAAAGCATAACGATATGACACTCGAATTTTTTCAAGCCTATTGGTGGCTGATAGTTGCCGTATTGGGGGGCATCCTCGTTTTTCTTCTTTTCGTTCAGGGTGGACAATCGATGCTTCTCGATGCAGGCTCCGATAAACAACGCGATCTCATTGTGAACTCCATGGGTTCAAAATGGGAGCTTACTTTCACCACTCTTGTCGTTTTCGGCGGAGCAATGTTCGCATCCTTCCCCCTTTTCTATTCTACAAGTTTCGGAGGTGCCTACTGGCTCTGGATATGCATTCTTTTCAGCTTCATCGTTCAAGCGGTGAGTTATGAATTCCGCCGCAAGAAAGGGAACATTTATGGAACCGGGACATACGATGTATTCCTATTCATAAACGGATGCGTGGGATGCATTCTGCTTGGAGTAGCCGTTTCGATGTTCTTCTTTGGCGGCAGCTTCACAGTGAGCCGCGGTTCACTTCTCGACGGCGCCGCTCCGGTTGTTTCTCACTGGGATAATCCTTCACACGGGTTTGAGGCAATTTTTAACTGGAAAAACCTTATCCTTGGAATTGCCGTGCTCTTCCTTGCAAGAATGCAGGCTTGCCTCTATATGATGAATAACATTGTTGACGATCCTGATTTCTTCAAGCGCCTTAAAGTCAAAGCCCTTCTGAATGGAGGAATATTCGTGCTCTTCTTCCTCTGGTTCCTTGCTATGCTCCTCACTGCCGATGGTTACACTGTGATTTCTGAAGGCTTCCGCAATGCAGTCATAGAGGTGACTCCTTTCAAGTATTTCCATAATTTCGTGGATGTATGGCAGGCTGCCGTGATGCTTCTCTTAGGCGTGGTTCTTGTGCTATATGGCTGGGGACGTTCGGTATTTACAAAGAAATATACGAAAGGCATCTGGTACACCGGCATCGGAACATTCCTTGTTGTCGTTGCTCTATTCTGCGTGGCAGGTTTCAACGACACGCCGTTCTATCCCTCATTAACAGATCCGGCAAGTTCGCTCACAATCAGAAATGCTTCATCTTCTGAGTTCACGCTGCGCACCATGAGCTATGTTTCAATTCTTGTGCCTTTTGTAGTTGCCTACATCGCCTACGTATGGTATTCAATGGATAAGAAAAAACTTTCTCCAGAAAGCCTTGAAAAGAGCGACCATAAATATTGATTAAAGATTGCCTTTATTTAATCAGACTAAAAGAAGCAACGGCCCGGCAATGTGCGGAGCCGTTGCTTTTTATGTAATCTCAGGCATTTTTATTAACTTTGCAGTGAAAAGATTTAAACAATGAACAATTCAACTTACTGGCGACTTTTCGCTACATTCTTCAAGATTGGGGCCTTCACTTTCGGTGGAGGATGGGCCATGATTTCGATCATAGAGAGAGAGATTGTAGATAAGTACCACTGGATTGAAAGAGATGATTTCCTCGATCTTCTTGCAATCGCTCAATCAATGCCCGGGATTCTTGCAGTTAATATTGCCACCTCTGTCGGTGATAAGCTCCGGGGGCCTCGTGGAAGCATGGTAGCCGCCGCAGGGACTATCCTCCCCTCCTTTTTAATCATCCTCGCCATTGCTATCTTCCTCACCCCCGATATAATAAAGAATAACCGCGTGGTTTCGGCTATATTCATGGGCATACGTCCGGCCGTGGTTGCGCTCATCATCGCTCCTGTGATCACATCGGCTAAGGCCGCAAAACTGAAGTGGAAAACCGTATGGATTCCCCTTGTTGTGGCTCTTCTTATTTCAATCGATATGGGTTTCATCTCCAATCCAATCCTATACATAGTATTGGGAGGATTAGGTGGATTCACTGTGTGGAAATGGTCGCAGAGAAATCTTTCCTCAAAATAAACATGCAATCACATTCTTCAAATAATATAGAACTATGGGATTTTATCTTAAACTGATATGGGCCTATCTGAAGATAGGGATCTTTGGATTCGGCGGTGGTTACGCTATGCTCTCACTTGTTGAAAAAGCGGTTGTGACACCGGGCTGGATAAGCGAGACAATGTTTACCGACATTGTGGCAATCTCCCAGATGACACCGGGGCCAATCGGCATCAATTCTGCCACCTACATCGGTTATGCGGCCCCATCAATAGCTGATCCGTCGCTCACCGGCTGGTGGTGGGGAATATTGGGTTCACTGTTAGCAACGCTTGCAGTGACAGTTCCATCTTTCCTTTTAGTTCTTTATGCATCCCATTTCATCAGAAGACACCATGAGAGCGGCGTGATCAAGGCCATCTTTGCCGGCCTGCGTCCGGTTGTGGTAGGCCTTATTGCATCGGCGGCGATTATGCTTATGAATTCTGCCAACTTCAATCCGCGCCATATATCATGGCAACTCTGGACAAACATAGCAATTTGTGCCATCGCTTTCTGCCTTGCATATTTTTCAATTCCGTTAGGGAAAAAGAAGGTTAAGATTCATCCAATACTTATCATTATAATGGCCGGCATAGCCGGGCTTGCAATATATTATTGATATGTCTGATTCAATGAGTTATAAGGAAGCCCTCGATTATCTTTTTGCTCAGTTGCCGATGTTTTCACGCATAGGAGCGGCTGCCTATAAACCGGGTCTGGAGAGGGTGGTAAAGCTGAGCCACTTTTTCGGCAATCCTGAAAATAAGCTTAAAGTTATTCACATTGCAGGCACCAACGGAAAGGGCTCTACCTCCCACATGATTGCATCCGTGCTTCAAGCATGCGGATATAAGACTGCCCTTTACACTTCACCCCATCTGGTTGATTTCCGTGAACGGATCAAGATTAATGGCGAAATGATTCCGGAAGAGAAGGTGGTGAAATTTGTGGAAAATTGGAAAGGATGCGGATACGAAGGAGACCGTCCATCATTTTTTGAGCTTACAATGATGATGGCATTCGAGTGGTTTGCTTCTGAGAATGTTGATTATGCCGTTATAGAGACCGGCATGGGGGGACGCCTGGATTCCACCAATATTGTCTCACCTTTACTGACCGTTATCACCAACATATCACCCGATCATACTCAGTTTTTAGGCCATACTCTTCAGGAAATCGCGGCAGAGAAAGCAGGCATCATAAAGGAAGGGATTCCGGTGGTCATTGGAGAGGCTGATCCTGATGTGGAAGCTGTTTTTCACGCAAAAGCGGATGAAATGGGCGCACCTATTGTGGATGTCTATAAAGCCCCGCCAGCTGATAAGTTCGAATTAAAGGAGGATTATTCGGGATGGAAGGCCTACACACCTTTACTCGGCAATTTTGAAGTGGATCTGGCCGGCGACTATCAACAAAAAAATATCTCAACTACCTTAGCCGCTATCCTTGAACTCATCAAAATAGGTGTCAGGCTGCCGGCCGAAAAAATAAAGAAAGGATTGGAACACGCCGCACAGTCAACAGGACTCTTGGGCAGATGGACCATAATTTCCAAATCACCGCTTACAATCTATGATACCGGCCATAATATAGGAGGACTCTCCATAAATATCAAGCACCTCCGCAATATGATGGAAAATAGAAATCCGGATGCAAAATTGAGAATGCTTATCGGTTTTGTTGCAGACAAGGCGGTGGATGAGATTCTTGAAATTTTTCCGAAGAATGCGGCCTACTATATTACAAATGCCGATATTCCCCGTGCCATGCCGGCAGAGGAGCTTTTAGAGAAATTCAAGGAGCATACGCTCGGAGGGGTCGCCTTCAGGAATGTAGCGGAAGCGTGGAAGCGAATTAAGGAGGAGGCCGCCAAAGATGATGTGATATATATCGGCGGATCCACATTTATCGTGGCAGACTTCTTAAGGCAGCAATGAAAAGGAAAGAGAGGCTTCAATATCTGACGCCTCTCTTTTTAATGCTCTAAAGAATTAAAGATCAATTTTCTTCTTTATCTCTGTTTTTGATTCTGACCCTGTTCTTGCTTTGGCTTGTGCTCATGTCGCTCTCCTCCTTAAGGTCAATTTCCTTGCCCGACTGGTCAATCACACGGTATTCGAGATAAGCAAGGGCCTCATCAGGAACAACCTTGAATCCTCTACCGAACTTCCTCTTCCATCTTCCATAGAGCGAGAACATCCCTTTCTTGACGTATGCCTCTACGTATGGATGAATGTAGAGTATGAATTTTTTCACTTTCAGACTGTTCACCAGATATTCAAGTTTCTCTTCAAGTTTATCGGTAAAGAGAATTGAAGGTTGCACCTCCCCTTTACCAAAACATGACGGGCAGGTTTCCGTTGTGGTGATGTCAAGAGCCGGACGCACTCTCTGGCGCGTGATCTGCATCAAGCCGAACTTGCTTAACGGGAGAATGTTATGGCGCGCACGGTCGTTAGCCATAATCTCTTTCATGTGGTCATAGAGCGTTTGACGGTGTTCCGCCTTATTCATGTCTATGAAATCTATCACAATTATGCCTCCCATGTCTCGAAGCCTAAGCTGTCGTGCAATTTCATCAGCCGCTTTCAGGTTAACGTCAAGAGCATTCGATTCCTGGTCGTTTGAAGCCTTGCTCCTGTTTCCGGAGTTAACATCTATAACATGAAGAGCTTCTGTATGCTCTATGATAATATAGGCTCCGCTCTTAAATGACACAGTCTTCCCGAAACTGCTCTTAATCTGACGAGTAATGTTGAAATGGTCGAAAATCGGGGTGTCTTTTGCATAAATCTTTACAATATCCTTATTTTCCGGGGCAATAAGGCCAACATAATTCTGAATCTGCGAAAATGCCTCTGCCTCATTCACATAGATATTTTCAAAAGTAGGGCTGAAAATATCCCGGATCACGCTAACCATTCGCGACTCCTCTTCAAAAATCAGAGCCGGACTTTGGCTACGCTGCATTTTTGCAATAGACTCCTCCCAATATTTCACCAGGGTGCGCATCTCGTTGTTGAGTTCCGCTACCCTTTTGTTTTCTGCCGAAGTGCGTACAATAACACTGAATCCCTTCGGCTTTATGCTACTCATAAGCTGGCGCAAACGAATCTTCTCTTCGGTTGATTTTATTTTCTGAGAAATAGAAATCTTGTCGCCGAAGGGCATAAGGACCATATAACGGCCTGTAAAGGAGATTTCAGTGGTCAGGCGCGGTCCTTTCGAAGAAATTGGCTCCTTAGCTATCTGAACAAGCAATTGCTGACCGGGCTGTATGACTTCCGAAATGCTTCCTTGCTTCGAGATGTCAGGGTCAAGCTTGAACTTAGAGATGTTGGGGACCTTTTTCTTATCTGTCATAGCTTCATTTATGAAACGGCTATAACTGCTGAATTGAGGTCCCAGATCGAGATAATGAAGAAAAGCGTCTTTGTCATAGCCTACGTCGAGGAATGCGGCATTAAGGCCGGGCATGATTTTCTTCACTTTTGCCAGATAGAGATCGCCCACAGCGTATGCTATGTTGCGGCTCTCCTTCTGGAGCGAGACAAGACGCCCGTCCTCAAGCAATGCTATCGAGACATCCTCCTGTTGTACATCTACTACTAATTCGCTTTTCATGTTGATTAAAATAAAAAGAACAAACTTTCTTTCAGCCAAGGCCGCTTCGGTTTGTTCTTATGACTTTTGTCAGTGACTTCTGTCAGCGCTGCAGGCTGGAATCCGTTCACTCAAAGATTATTTCTTCTTGTGACGATTCTTTCTCAGTCTTTTCTTGCGCTTGTGAGTTGCCATCTTGTGGCCTTTTCTCTTTTTTCCGCTGGGCATGACGTTTATGTTTTTATGATTAATATATTGATGTTTAAATTTGTTTCCTTAGAATAATATTTGCCTCCAATGAGTAGATATCATTTAACCACATCCATAAATACCTTCGATGGCTTGAATGCCGGGATTTTATGTTCAGGTATCTTGAGGGTAGTATTGCGTGAAATATTTCGTGCTGTTTTCTCTCTTCTCATCTTGATTATGAAACTACCGAAGCCTCTGAGATAAACGTTTTTGCCGCCGGCCATTGAATCTCTGACAACCTCCATAAGCTTTTCCACTGTAGCAAGCACTGCCGCTTTTTCGAGGCCGGTCTTGCGCGAAATTTCGTTTACAATATCTGCCTTAGTCATTATGATTATTTTTTCTATCAATATTCACTTTTGTTCGTTTATTATCCAAACGAATAAAGTGCTTTCATTTTTAGCACTGCAAATATCGCAATTTTTTTTCAATAAATCCCTATTTAGCCAATGTTTTTATGCTTTTTTATTCTTTTTTCCTACAATTGAAGTGCATATCCTCTGTTGAAGGGGCGATTCTCACGAAATTTCAAGCAGAAATATCCTCTATCACTGCTCCCTCAACTTTGGATATTTTTCCTATAATCTCCTCTTTCTTTCCCTCCGGAAATTCTATCAGAAGATGACACAGGTTGTCAAAATTGCGTTCTAAAGTCTCTACCTCCTCCCCTTTTGCCACTCTCATTATTCCTTCGGAACTTATATATGGGAAACTGACGGAGAGTCTCGTCATCTTATGCATCTCCTTTATTCCTGCCTCTTCCAATGCCAAGCGCGCGGCCTCCCGGTAAGCGGCAATCAGGCCTGAAGTGCCAAGCTTTATTCCGCCGAAATATCTAACAACAATGATGATCACATCCGTCACATTAAAACTGTTGATCTGGCCTAATATCGGTTTTCCTGCCGTGCCGGATGGTTCTCCGTTATCGTTAAGCTGCCATTCCTTACGGTCGGCACCTATCATATAGGCCCAACACACATGACGCGAGTCGTGATATTCATTCTGATATTGCTTCACGAGAGCTTTTGCCTCCTCTGCATTTTTTACAGGGAGGGCAAACGAAAGAAACCGGCTCATCTTCTCTTTATATTGAGACGAACCGGATCCTTTTATTGTATAGTAGATATCACTCATCCAAAATAATGATCTATATCCTTTACGCTTCTCGGATAGAGCAACATATCGTTAGCAAGCTTGTCCGAGTAATTATTATCGAATGTCTCACGCACAATCCTTAACGCCCAAACAAGCGCATTGGCCGGACCATTGGCAAGAACAAACTTTCCATCCACAACAATAGGCTTGCTTTCCACCTTTGCACAGTCAAGCATATCCTCAAATCCCGGATAGCATGTGGCGCGATGACCTTTTAATAATCCGAGCTGACCGAGCACAACTGCAGGGGCGGCACAAATAGCGGCAATCCTACCATGCTCCGACTCTGCCTGACGGCGCAGGAGTCCCTGCAAGGGAGCAAATTCATAAAGATTCTTTGCTCCGGGCATGCCGCCGGGAAGAACAAGCCAATCAGGATTGGAGAACAATGCCGGATCGAACAAGACATCAGCGCCCACGGTAACGCCATGGGCTCCGGTAACACATAAGGAGGAGGTAATTGATACGGTCTTCACAGACATCCCGGCACGACGCAATACATCAACAGCTGTCAGTGCCTCAATCTCTTCAAATCCGTCGGCGAGAAATACAAATGCTTCTTTCATCTGCTTGATTTTTTTGTTGGTTCACTAATGTTTCTTATCGTAAAGTGCGATCTTTCTTTAAGGCTTAAAAGTAGAATTTTCGAGGGGAGCAAAACTACTCTGAAATGACATTTTACTTATATGCATCTAATTTAGATAAAATTTTTAACTTTGCAAAATATTATCACAGTTTTGAATGCTTATTATGAAAAATTTATGTTTTCTTTTCATTTTTTCATTAATAGTTCTATCAGGTTGCGCGGGAAGTCACGGCAAGAATGAGAAGAATCAGGAAAGTTATATTTTTGATGAAGGGATGGTTTGGAACACTCAGTTTCATATCACTTATCGGGGAGATGAAAATTTAAGGGATTCCATAAGGAAGGTTCTTGATGAAGTGGGCCATAGTCTTTCTGTATTCGATTCCACTTCACTTGTAAGCAAGGTTAATCATTGTGATTCGACTCCTGTTAACTGCGACTTCATACGCGTATATGAGATGTCGAGAAGAATCAATAAGATATCCGGCGGAATGTTCGACCCGACACTCTCTCCCCTCATCACAGCGTGGGGATTCGGGCCCGGTCATAAAGCCACTTCCGACACCGTGCGCCTCGACTCCTTGCTTAGGATAGTGGGATTGGATAAAACGACGCTCAGAGCCGGATACATTGTGAAGGATTTACCCAACATTCAATTCAATTTCTCGGCGATTGCCAAGGGATATGGATGCGATAGGGTTGCGGAGGAGCTGAAAAAAAATAAGGTTAATGATTTTCTTGTGGAGATCGGTGGCGAGATTGTGGCGTCGGGGAAGAATCCGAGAGGAGATAAGTGGAAAATTTCCATAGATAGGCCGGTTTATTCCAATTCCGATATAATTCACGAGTCGCAAGTGGTAATTGAATTTACAGACATGGGATTGGCAACGTCAGGCAACTATCGTAATTACCATGGGAACGGGAGCCAAAGATACGGACACACCATTTCCCCAATCACCGGACGCCCTTTGCAGACAGATGTGCTTAGCGCCACTGTGCTCGCCACAACATCGATGGAAGCTGATGCACTTGCAACCGCGTTCATGGCAATGGGTAGTCCGAAATCAAAGGAAACAGCGAGGGAGCTTGACCTTCCCGTATTGCTCATATGCAGCGACACCGTCTGGGCATCAGAAAGATTTAAGGAACTTATTTCCACAAATTAATTTAAGGGAAATGAATAAGTATATTATAGAAATAGCCCGGTGCAATACCGGGCTATTTTTTATCTCAGGATTCTCGGGGCATGGAACAGAAGTCCGAAATTAATTCCGAAATTCCAGTTCCGAGCCGGATAAGAAAGATAATTACCGTATAAGGATAAGGATGCAAATGGGAAATTATAAACCACTGCCATCTCTCCTATAAATTCTGCCCTGTTGAACCAGCCTCTATACACTGCTGAATTGTCCGGTCCTTTTTTCAAGTCTCGAATTGGGGAATAGATATAGAAATCCCCCCTTATCTGAAGTTTGTTGACAGGAGTCCATATCGGCATCAAGCCTGCGGCAACATAGTTGTCGGAACGGAATGCCTCATTGAAATAGTTTTGCGTGGAGGGGGTAGGAGCAAATGCCGGAGCATGGACAAGCGTGGCGATATAATTTTGAGGAAGCTGCTGGAGTGTTCCCAAAACATTCGCGGCGCCTCCCACGCGAAAATGTTTGGTTACCGGGAAGAACTGCTTCCAGTAAAGTTCCAATGAACCGCGAAAATGACCTTTGTAGTCAGTCCGCAAAGCCTTGTCTCCATTTGGCGTGAAGCGGGAACGTTCGTAGCTTCCCTGAACATCTGCTCTCCATTCCATTCCTGAACTCGGATAGAGGGCATCATTGAGTAATCCTCCCTTGAATCCTGCTCGCAATGCCGTGATGAAATACTGGGTCTTATCTTTCGACATATTCGCATAGTCTCCGCTATTGTTCGGATAATATGAATCAGATTCATAGCCCCATGTCAGATCGGAGAATCCAATGGTCTTCTTATCCATTGCCCACACATACTTCATTCGAAGGAAATTCTGGCTTTCAGTGATAAAGGTTGGGGTTGAAGTCTGATAGAACAACAGCTCTGAGTCATAATATTTCTGTTTCTGGGCCACTCCCATAAACTCAAGGTAAGAGGGCGTGCTCGATCTCAGCGAGAAGCGGCCCGACAACATACCGGCATAATAGGACTGCCCTATCCACCCTTGCAGATCGACATCAAGAGAATTGAAACTAAGAGTGTGGAATCCGAGGTCAAGATAGAGCATGCTGTTGGTTGACGATGTGATCCAGCCGCCAACCCCGACCGACCAGGGTTTCTTGACAGTCGCTTCCAATAATAGTTTATTATTATCTTTACCGAAGTCTGCCTTTGGCACAAGATTGCTTAACGTGCCGTCAGTGACTGCTCGATAGTAGGCTTCCTGTGCTTTCTTTAAATTGAATGGACGATGCTTCGGACCTTCAAAAAGATATTCAAGATAATGAGCCTGCCCTTTTGTTGCTCCTGTGACCGACACGGAATCAAACACGACCTCAGGAGTAGCGGCGGCAAATCGCTCTCGGCGAGCAGTGACTTCTGCCAAAGGCTCCCGGGCATAAACTCTCTTCTTGATGGAGTCAACCATCTCAAGACCAGTCTTATATCCTATTTCATAAATTGTCTTAGCCTGATCGAAGTCGAGCACACCGAACTGCAAGACAGGAATCTGAATCTTAATTCCATTCTTAGAAGGAACACTATAGTCATTGTTCTGGATAATCATATCTTCAAGCTGACTGTAGATATCCCCTTGCTGAGGCTTCTGGTCGGGTCCTGACACAGACACGCCGATGATGAAGTCAGGATCGAAATCCTCCTGCATCACATTAACAGGGAAGTTATCATAGATTCCTCCATCATATACCAGCACCCCATTCATCTTAATGGGACGGAAAACCAAAGGGAATGACATTGAAGCCCTCACAGCATCCCCTAAATCTCCTTTTGAAAGCACAATCTTATGCTTATGATAGACATCAGAAGTGACACATCTGAAAGGGACAAAGAGATTGTTGAAATTCTCCTTGCACTGCAAAGTGTAAGGAGAGAAAAGTTCAAGAAACTCTATATTCATAGGAATCGGGCTTATGAGACTCGTGGGGAGCATCGACATCACTCCGGTTGAATCCTTCAAGCTGACATTCACGCCGACCCATTGGGGAGTCGGTTCCAGACGAGAGATGCGTGTTATGTTGTCAGGATTAATCACCCCCGTGCTCCAATACTTGAAGTCGTTAGAAGTGAAGAGTTCCATCATCCTGGCCGGACTCCATCCGCAAGAATAGAGGGAGCCGACAATCGCACCCATTGAAGTTCCCGTCACATAGTTTACCGGAATATCATTCTCCTCCAGAGCGCGTATCACGCCGACATGCGCAATGCCCTTGGCTCCGCCTCCGCTAAGGACAAGACCGACGGTCTGTCTTTTTTCCGCAGCAACGGCCACAGTGCTCCATAAGAGCACGGCGGCCGCAGTTAAGATCTTTATAACTTTTTTCATAGCAATATGGATTGTGTGACTTCTTTAACAGCTTTCAAGATACTCAAACCGAGCCACCTCCTTTCTCGGAATCACTTTTGCTCTATATATGAGTCCTTGAATCCTAAAAAATATAACACTCCATCTATCCCTATTGTTGATATGCTTTGGCTCGCTTCAGCCTTGACCTTCGGTTTGGCATGGAAAGCTATCCCCAGCCCGGCCTCGGCAAGCATAGGCAAATCGTTGGCGCCATCACCCACCGCTATGGTCTGCGCTATATTGATGCGTTCCACTTGTGCAAGGAGCCTTAGCAATTCTTTCTTCCGAGGGCCATCCACGATATCACCCACGTAATTTCCCGTAAGCTTTCCGTCAGGCCCTATTTCAAGTTCATTGGCATATACATAATCGAAACCGAATTTCTGTTTGAGATATTCTCCAAAATAGGTGAAGCCTCCCGAAAGGATTGCCGTCTTATAGCCTGATCGTTTCAAAACTTCCATAAGACGTCCCACACCCTCGGTGATAGGAAGATTCTCAGCGATATCTTTCATGACAGAGACATCAAGGCCTTTGAGGAGTTTGACACGTTGCGTGAAGCTCTCACGGAAATCTATCTCACCACGCATAGCCGACTCGGTTATGGCTCTTACTTGCTCGCCCACTCCGGCGCGGTCGGCAAGTTCATCGATCACCTCTGTGCGAATGAGCGTGGAATCCATATCAAAACATATAAGACGCCGGCTGCGTCGATACATAGTGTCTTCCTGCATCGATATATCGAAATCAAGCTCGGAAGCAAGATGCATGAATTCGCTTTGCATCTTTATCTTGTCGTAAGGGGTGCCCCTTACAGAAAGCTCTATGCACCCTTTCGTAAGCGGCTGCTGTTCCTCATCAAGGGGCATCCGGCCTGTAAGACGCGTGATGGTTTCAATATTGAGGCCCTGTTCAGATATTATGGAGGATACAGCAGAAATCTGGGCGGCCGTGATTCTGCGTCCAAGCAATGTGACGATATAACGGTCTTTCCCTTGACGGCCCACCCACGCTTCATACGCCTTCTCCGTCACGATGGAGAATTGGACCTGAACCTGGAGGTCGTTGGTTTTGAATAACAATTCTTTTAGGATCTCTCCGCTGCGACGGCTATCGGTCTTAAACAGGATTCCTAATGCAAGAGTGTGATGAATATCCGCTTGTCCAATGTCGAGGATATCGGCATCATAACGGGCAAGAATCTCTGTGAGACTGGCAGTGATACCGCTCTTGTCAGGTCCTGATATATTTATTAGAATTAATTCGGTATGTGACATAATCGATTATTTTCTCTTTTTTGATGTGGATTTCTTTTTGGGAGCCACCTTTTTCTTAGATGGTTCGCTTTTTTTGGATGCATCTTTCTTGGGATGATTCTTTATTGTGGCGTCTCTCTTTTGAGTCACGCCGCTTTTTGCAGAAACAGCACGCACGGGCATCTTCACACCTTGATTTTCAAGAAGTCCGGCCTGATATGCCGCATCGGGATAGTTCTTCTCGCCGGCCATCTTGAAATATTTTAAAGCACGCGGAAGATCCTGGTTCACACCTTTCGCATCACGAAGCATAACGGCATAACGGAATGCACCCTCCGCACTTCCACGCTCCGCGGCTCGCCAATAGTTCTCGGCCGCCACCCTATTATCCTGAAGCACACCCTTTCCCTCTTCAAACTGGCGGCCTATATTGATAAGAGCATCGGTATGCCCATTACGTGCGGCTTTTCTGAACCAATAAGCAGATTCTGTGTAATTTCTTTTTGTCCCTATGCCATCACGATATAACGTGCCTATTATATAATCGGCTTCGATGTTTCCTTCTACCGCCGCTTTTCCATACCATATCCATGCCTGCTTGACATCTTTCTTTACGCCGGTTCCGGTTTCATAACACTTCCCAATCAGCAACATTGCATCGCCATCGCCACTTTCTGCTTTGGAAATATTGAAAGCATAGTCATCAGCAACGATACCATACGTTTCTGAAGTGTTATCAGCCCATAATCCGGAACTGAGGGTAAATGATATTGTTAAAGCAAGTAATGCTCTCTTTTTCATTAGTTTTATAACAATCTGTTTTGAATAATGCAAATTAAATAGATTCAAAAAATGATAAGTTCAATAAAAAAGACGGTCTAATTGGCCGTCTTTTTTATTGATATCGGTTTATACAGAAATTACTCTCCCGCCTCAAGGATTGCAATTTTCTCTTCCACCTGTTTCATCTCCTCTTTGAGGCGATTGATTTTGCGTTCCATCTCCTTAACCATTGAATTTCCGGCCGAAGACTTCACATTGAAGAATCCCATATTGTTTTCAATGGTCTTCATCTCGTTTCGCTTTGCTTCAAGGACACGCATCAGGCGGTCGCGCTCCTTGTTGAGGCTTTGGCCATCATTCTTGAGGTTTGCCACACGCTCCTGGAAATTGTTCATTCGTGCTTTTCTCTCCTTAGTGTCGAAGGCTCCGTATAGCTCATCGCAGATTGCACGGTATTCGGCATATATCTTATCTTTCAAGCGGAAAGGCACGAATCCGGCTTCCTGCCAAGCAGTCTGAAGCTCTTTAACGCAGCCTATCACTTCTCTGCGGTCACCATCTTTTGGAAGCAATTTCAATTCTTCGATTATGGCACGTTTCTTTTCAAGGTTCGCATTTTCCACTTCCCGACGTGCGCTTTCCTGTTTCTTTCGCTCATCGAAGAAATAGTTGCAGGCCTTCTGGAAGCGCTCCCAGATGCTGTCGCTATATTTGCGAGGCACGCTTCCTATCTTTTTCCATTCAGCCTGAAGTTTCACCACTTCTGCAGTGGCCTTGCGGATATCATCTGTGTCTTTAAGCGCCTCAGCCTTTTCGCAAAGACGAGTTTTCTTCTCAAGATTTGATGCAAATTCATCTTTGGTCTTCTGGAAATATTCTGTCTTTGCATTGAAGAATTTATCACAGGCCTCACGGAAACGAGTGTAAAGGAGGGTATTGCTCTTACGCGGTGCAAAACCATACTCGCGCCATTTTTTCTGAAGGTCGATAATCTTCTCGGTGGTGGCGTTCCACTCATTGAAGCTGTTGATTGCATTGAGGTCGATAGCTTCAACCTCTTCGCAAATCTTGGTCTTAGCCTCTTCATTAGCTAATTCAGCGGCTTTGCGCTGTTCAAAATAATCTTGATGGCGGCGATTGATAACTGCCGAAACAGCCTTGAATTCCTCCCATATAGAATCGCGAAGGTCTTTTGCCACCGGACCTATATTGCGCCACTGGTCGTGGATGGTCTGCAAATTTCTGAACGCGGCGATTGGATCGGGGTTCTCTTCAAGTTTCTTGGCATCCTCAATCAACGCTTTCTTTAATTCAAGATTTTTCTTGAAGTCGAGGTCGCGCAGCTCTTTGTTCATCTTCAAATGATCGTAGAACTGCTCAGTCACCATCTGGAATTGTTTCCACACTTCGCTTTCAGCTGTTGGCGGAATCTCCTTTATAGCCTTGAAATCCTGAACAAGCTGCTGGAATTCCGGAAAACGGAGATTGACATTGTCGATATCTTCTGTAATGGCTTTCAGCTGGCCGAGAATTACATTCTTCTTTTCGAGATTCTCTTTGCGCCTCTCTTCATCGGCAAGAATGAATGCGGCACGCTTCTCCTTGAACTCGGAATATAATGTTTTGAACTCATTCTCCTTCTCATCGACCGGCGATGAGAATGCGGCAGGGTCATTACCTTCATCTATGAAAGCATTGAGCTGCTCGAGATTTTCTCTTGTCTTGATGTTGAAGAAGGCCTGCTTCAAGGCTGTAACGTCCTTGTGTGCCTCCATGCGGTCGTTAGCAAGGATATCTTTTATCTCCGCTATCAGTCCATCTTTATCAAGAGAATGGAAACGGCGAAGATCCTTGCTCTCCTCTTTTTCTTCTTCAACTGCATCGGCTGTTTCTGCAAGATCGAGTGCAGGAGAAGTTGTTTCAACACATTCATTAACTGTTTCCTGGGAAACAGTGCAGGCGTTCGTGGTGTCTGACGACTCCACTTTTTCGAGATCGTTCATATAGGTTCAATTCATTTTTCAGCCGAAACTGAGTGAGTTCATTCCGCGGATCTTTTCCCCGGCTCTTTACACCATAAGGATACACTTTATATCCCTTTGGCTCTTTTCGGCTTCAAATATACTAATAATTTATTTTCCGACAAAAAAATCGGCTGATATTTATGAAGTTGAAGTTCGTTTATATTTCAAATTAATTTTTGGCTTTCCCTATGTTCATTTCTCCACCTCCATAGAGATCACACGGATGTCGTCAACCGGACGGTCATCTCGGCCTGTGGCCGCATTCTGAATCTTCTCAACAACATCCATTCCCTCCAAAACTTCACCGAACACAGTGTATTGTCCGTCAAGATGAGGGGTGCCTCCGACAGAGGTGTAAGCTTTGACGATTTCCTGAGGGAGCTCCACCGAAACATTTGCCTCGGTCTCTTTTATCAGCTGCTGCCGAAGCGCTTCCAGGCCCTCCCTGTCGCCGGCCGCCTGCAGCTCCTTGATTTTTTCACTATTCTGCCTCACAAGTGAATTGAAATAGTCTTGCAGCTTTGATCCTGCGCTTTGACGTGCCATCATTTCAACATCCGAGTCAGAATACTTGTTTCCTGTGACAATATAGAACTGTGAGCCGGAACTTCTGCGCTCAGGATTCACATTGTCTCCGGTGCGCGCGGCAGCCAATGCTCCATATTTATGAAAGTGTTTGGGATACAGGATCTCGGCTTCAAGAGTATATCCGGTGCTTCCCGATCCAAGACGCGCTCCCGGAGCGGCATCTTTTGAGTCCGGGTCGCCGGTCTGGACCATAAAGTCCTTTATCACGCGATGGAAGAGCACTCCATTATAAAATCCTTCGTTGACAAGTTTCAGGAAATTGTCGCGATGAGCCGGAGTGTCGTCATATAGTTTAACTTTTATATCTCCCATCGTGGTTTTTATATCCACGACAGGGCCTGAAGGTATAGTATCTTCTGCCATAGTGTTTTGCTGGAAAAGCGCTGTGAGAAATAGCAGCGCGGCTATTAATTTAAATTTCATTTCTTTTCATTTTATATGGAAACGGGAATGTTTCGCACATAACGCGTTTACATCGCTTCCCCTTCAGAATAAATCCTTTTATAGATTCTTCTGAAATTATCGTCGGAGGAACGGAGTTCATCTACACGTTCTTTGTAATCTTCCCCCCAAATTCCTTCAAGAAGAGAACCGATATATCTTCGGTCGCGATCGCGTTCTATGGCCCCCTCGATAAGCGGAGTAAGCCAACGGTCAAATTTCTCGCGATCTACAGCCGAAAGGTATCGGGCTGTGCTTGCCAGAAATTGACCGGACGTATCAGCCATACGCAATTTGCAGATAAGCTCACCCATTTCAGGCTCGCAGGTTTCGACGTTATCCACGATATACTCGTATATCGACATCCCCTCCTGTTCTTTATCTATATCCATTAGTTTCCTTTCTTTTAGAGGAGATTCAACCAATATGCCAAAGCAATACTCCTTTAGTTTTTCACGTTTCTCTCCCCGTAATTTTAAAGTTGAAGCGCAAATTTACGAAAATTATTTTTAATTTTGTAAATGATTAACATAGTTTTTAAGTAAGTGGTTAAAAATAATGGATAATTTCATAATAGTTATCGGACGCCAGTTTGGTTGCGGGGGAAGCGAGATAGGCCGCAAGATTGCAGATGCATTCAATGTTCCCTATTACGATAAGACTCTTCTATCAAAAGCCGCCGAAGAATTTGGCATCGACCCTGAGATATTCCGTGCTGCCGATGAGAAACGACCCTCTTTCCTGCGTAATTTCCTTGGCCTCAGCTGCGGCACATCCAATTCTCCATGTGCCCCCGGCTCAATATCTCATTTCGGCCCCGGTTCCCTTTCCCCTGAATCGCTATATAATGCACAGTCGGAGGTGATACGCTCCATCTGCAAGCGAGGCAGCTGTGTGCTTGTGGGCCGAACTGCCGATTACGTGATGAGACACCATCCTGGTCTTATTTCCATTTTCATCCAGGCTCCGATGGAACATAGGTCCAAGAAAATTGTTAACCGCAAAGATGCTCCCGATGAAGCCTCTGCCGCCGCGCTTGCAAAAAAACATGACAAGGGCCGTGAAAGCTACTACAACTATTTTACAAACCGCAATTGGGGAACGGCCGAAAACTATCACCTATGCTTTGATTCTTCACGCTTCGATGCAGATGCCATTATAGCATTGCTGAAATCATATATCAATTCAAAAAAAGATTAAACCTTTTCATCTCTTTTTGCCTTTTATTATAAAAAAGCTCAAGATTATGAAAAAGACATTATTTTTTATCTGCTACGTAGTTGGAATGTTGATTGGCGTAATGTTGCTTATTTTCAACTATGAAACAATGAACCGGGATCAGGCTATGCTGCAATACACTATGATTGCGGCAGGTGTGATTTTCATTATACCCGGCATCTTCCAGTTAATTGCATCGTTGAGTCCCAAGAAAGATGAAAACGGCAATATCCTCCCCCGCAAATGGTATTCCACGGTTGTTGCCATTATTGCATTGCTTTGGGGTATATATATTCTGATAATGCCTTTAGGCTATAAAGACAACCTAAGCATTTCGCTTGGTGTCTCGCTTATACTTGCCGGTTTGGCACAGGCTGTATGGATTGTAAAGACCTCAGAATCCACTTTTCTCAGATTCATAGTGCCGGCAGTAACTGTAGTAGTCGGCATTTTGGTTTGTTCGGTGCTTAATCATTATCCCGATAATGGCAAAAGCGCACAGATTGGAGCAATAATATCCGGCGTGATGCTTTTGATATGGGGCGTTAACGGATTCTTCTCATTAAGATCCAAACGAGTTGTGGCGGCCGCCGATAAAGCCGCCAAAGTTGAAAGGAAAGCTGAGAAGGAGGAACGAAAGGCTCAGAAAGAACAGGCTAAAGAGGCTCAGAAGGAAGCGGAGGCCTCCTCTCCCGCTCTTGAAGATGCTGAGGGAAAGGGTGAAAAAGATTCTAAAAAAGCAGAAGCCGACGACGATGCAAATCGGAAGGAGGATTCCGAAAAGGAGCCAAAAACTGAAAACACGGAGGATAAGAAATAATTATTCTTTTGCATAACCGGATTTTAATGGCTAAATTTGCATTGCAGAATTGAGGTCTGTCGCTGCGTGATATCCTTATCTGGAATCACGGAGAGGAAAGTCCGGGCAACACAGAGCACCGCACATCCTAACAGGAAGCCGGCGGCGACGTCGGGGCAAGTGTGACAGAAAACAACCGCCTCCGTTTGATGTATCATCTCGGAGGCAAGGGTGAAAAGGCGGGGTAAGAGCCCACCGGCTCCGGTGGCGACACCGGAGGCCGCACATCCTGCGGGTTGCAAGGCCAAATATACCGGCAACGAAGGATTGCTCGTCCATTGCCGGGGGGTAGGCTGCTCCAGCCGGCGGGAGACCGTCGGTGTAGATAAATGACAGACTCCGGCTATTCTTGCCGGAACATAACCCGGCTTATATCTTTTCTGCATTCCATAACGGATTCAGATTGCTTCAACTTTTAGCTATCTGAATCCGTTATTATTTTATATTGCTTTACGACTATTAAATTTCCATTATAACTATGAGCCAAAACACGGAGACTACACCCCAGGAGAAGAAAGAGGGATTTTTCACTCGCTTGTATAATAAGATTTATGCCTTTGTGGTATATTGCATTTCAGGAGTATGGAACGATCCGAGAAAAACTTTTAAGGTAAGGTTTATAAAGACGGTTAACCTTTCAGTCAATTCTTTTCTCGACCGCGGACTGCAAATACGTTCCATGGCTCTTACCTATTATACGGTGCTTTCATTAGTGCCGGCGTTGGCTCTTTTAGTTGCAATCGGACGTGGGTTCGGCATGAGCGACACCATGCAAGGTGAACTTTATAATATGTTTCCCTCCCAGTCGAAAGTGATCTCAACGTGCCTGAAATTCGTTGATTCCTATTTGAATGAAGCCACACAAGGAGTATTTGTAGGCGTGGGTATAGTGATGTTGCTATGGACTATCATCTCACTTCTCTCATATATTGAGGATGCTTTTAATACTATCTGGGATGTCAAGGAGGGAAGAACCCTTTATCAGAAGCTTACCGATTACATTGCTATATGCCTTATTATTCCGATTCTCATGCTCTGTTCTTCGGGAGTCTCCATCTTTATGTCAACAACCATTCAGGAGAATATAAATCTGCCATTCCTTACGCAGGGCGTGAACATAATGCTGGAGACATTGCCTTTAGTCTTGGCATGGCTTGCTTTCACTTTCTCCTTCTATCTGATTCCGACAACGAAAGTGAATTTCAAATATGCTATGATTTCGGGAGCCATATCCGCGATATGCTTCCAGATTCTTCAGATGCTTTTTGTCAACGGGCAGATTTACGTGTCTAAGTATAACGCAATCTATGGTTCTTTCTCATTCCTGCCTTTGATGCTTGTTTGGCTCCAATTCTCATGGATGATTCTTTTGGCCGGATGTGTGCTTACATATTCCCTGCAAAATGTTTTCACCTTTAATTTTCTTGGTGATGTAGGACAAGTTTCCAACCGCAGCTGGCATTCTATGGGGCTGATTACAATGTGCGTCATCGTGCAAAGATTCATAAAAGAGGAGAAGCCTTTGTCAAATCAGGAGATTGCCGCCCTTTATAATCTGCCGGTAAGGATTGTAAACCGTGTGGCCACGAAACTTCTGGATGCAAAGCTGATCTATATTGTAAAGCTTGATGAAAGCAACACCGGCCTATCCCCTGCCCTTCAAGTTGGAGAATTATCATTAGGACGTTTCTTCCGCGATTTTGACAATGTGGGAGAAAACAACATTATCCCTGAATTTGATACGATTTATGCAGGATTGCTTAATGTAATGGAGCCTTTGGTAAATAAATCGTATGAGGATTATGATAAAATAATGCTAAAAGATATCCCTCTCCCCACTCCGGAAGAGATTCATAAGATTCTGCTAAAAGAGGAGGAAGAGGCTGAGAAGGAAGCTGAAAAGAAAAAATAATTTTTCTTTAAATATATAAAGCCGGCTGATATCAGCCGGCTTTATATATTTAAAGAATTCTTCAAGTTATTTTTCAATCCTTTTTGGCAGTTTTACGGGGTGCTCTCTTTTTGGGAGTGTCATCTTTCTTTTCTGCAGCCTTTTTTGCAGCGGGCTTCCGGGTTGCTCTCTTTTTGGGGGCATCTTCAGCCACTTCCTCTTTTACAACCACCACCTCTTTCTCGTCAGAATTCTCGATGTTGGTTTTGACAGATTTGATCTCCTTTTTCAGGGACTCAATTTCAGAAGCCTGGTTACGGATTGTAAGGAGAAGTGAATTCAATTCCTCATTGTCGATATTTTCGGGGAACTGCTCCTGAACTCGCACAAGGAAGTCGGCAAGCACATTCATATAGTTTGTGAAAGCCGCAAATGGCGATTCGTAGGGACTGAATGCTGCATGATCCGCACCGTCGGCCATATTCTTAGTGCTCATGTAATAGAAATGGTCGCTGCTTTGCAAGTATTCCCAATCCTGTTTCAAACGGCGGTCACTGCACATGCTCACGCGTTCTGCCACTCCATAGAGCTTATTCAGAGCCTCTCTCTGAAGCTCGTTACCTTTCCATGCGGATACATCGCGTGCCTCATCAATATCAGAGATAGGATAAGGAACTGAAATCTCCCCTACCGGCTTGAGCTTGGCAACTACATCTGACGGAGTAGTGAATTCCACTCCGCTCTCTTTGCCGAAATCGGGAAGCGCTTTCATAAACTCAAAGATACCTGTATAGGCAGGAAGGAATGAACCGAATGTATCCATGCTCAGATAAAGGTTAATTACCTGCTCTTCCTCTGGAAGCGAGGCTATCCAATGGATATACTTATCTGCAGTGAGAGGATACTCATCCCATTCCGGATTGTTGAAATTGCGAGAGATATCTTCGGCAAGCTTATCGTTTGTAAGGAGAAGCTTCAGATCAGGAGCTGTAGCGGCACTATACACATAGTTGGGCGACTTCCAGCCGAGAATATGCTTGGCTCCATCTGTGACAGCCGTATTAAAGCCCATGCTCTTTATGAGAAGTGCTATATCGTCATCATAGATAAGCTCCGTGTTTGCAAAAACTGTTGGACGCTTACCAAACAGGCTGTGGATAAGATCGTCGTGCATCTTAACCTCACGCAGGAATTCCTCGGGATCTTCAAGCGAGGCGAGAGAATGAGCATAAGTGCCTGAAAGAAACTCAACGCAGCCGGTTTCAGCAAGCTGGCGCAGCTTATCAATAAATTCCGGAACATACATCTGAAGCTGTTCAATCGCGGTGCCGGAGATGCAGATAGAACACTTAAACGCACCGTTCGTCTTCTTTATCATATCAAGAAGTGTATCGGCCATAGGCATATAGGAAGTGTTGGCCAGGCGCGTGATGATTTCATCATCGGCAAAATCATCATAGTAGTAATGGTCGTTACCGATATCGAAGAAGCGGTAGCGTTTCAGACGGTATGGCTGATGTATGGTGAAATAGAAACAAACTGATTTCATATTCTTAATTTCTTTATTGGTTTCTTATTGAAGTCGTAAAATATTAAGAACGACCCGATAATAATTTATTTTCTTGAAGCAATCACATCCTTGTAGATATCAATAACCTTCTTGCCGGCTTTCTCCCATGTGATCTGGTGAATCTCCTCAATGCCACGGTCACGCAAAGTGTTATGGAGCGCGGGATAAGAGATAAGCGCATGCATTGCATCAGCCATTGCATCGATATCCCAATAATCGGTCTTGATCACATTCTCAAGAATCTCGGCACATCCGCTTTGCTTGGATATAATCGAAGGCACACCCATCTCCATTGCTTCAAGTGGCGAAATACCGAACGGTTCCGAAACAGATGGCATCACATAGACGTCGGAGTCGCGGAACATCTGATACACCTCTTTGCCTCGCAGGAAGCCGGTGAAATGGAATCGGTCGGCTATTCCACGCTTAGCGGCAAGTTTTATCATTGCAGCTTCCATGTCGCCGCCTCCGGCCATAACGAATCTGACATTCTTATTTTTCTGCAACACCTTGGCGGCCGCTTCAACGAAATATTCCGGTCCCTTCTGCATCGTGATACGTCCCAAGAAAGTAATAACCTTATCCTTGCTTTCACGCTTTTCGAGATTCAGAAGTTCATCGCTCAAAGGTATGACTGCATTATGAACAGTCGTAACCTTGGCGGGGTCAATGCCATATTTATCAATAACGGTGCGTCGGGTAAGCTCCGACACGGTTATGATGTGATCCGCATTCATCATGCCATCTTTCTCTATGGCAAATACCGTAGGATTCGGCTTGCCGCGCGAACGGTCAAATTCCGAGGCATGTACATGAATCACAAGAGGCTTCCCGGTGACATTCTTGGCATGTATTCCCGCGGGATATGTCAACCAGTCATGGGAATGTATGATATCAAAATCAACAGTGCGAGCAATCACGCCTGCTACGATAGAATAGTTATTGATCTCTTCCAGAATATTATCAGGATATCTTCCTGAAAATTCTATGCAGCCGAGATCGTTCAGTTTAAGATAATTGAAATCGGCATATATATGATCGCGCAGATCAAAATATAACTGCGGATCCATCACCTTTCCAATGCGGTTTTCCACATAGTCCCAGCTCACATCCCTCCATGCCACAGGAGTGTTGCCGGCACCTATGATCCGGGCGAAGCCCTTCTCTTCATCACCATACGGCTTAGGGATAACGAATGTGATATCCATATCCCCGTTGTTGAACATACCTTTGGTCAGTCCGTAACTTGCTGTTCCCAATCCTCCGAGAATATGAGGAGGAAACTCCCATCCAAACATTAATGCTTTCATATTCTTCAATCGGTTTGAGCGGTTAGAAGTTTATTCATTTTTTTGACACTCTTCAGAGTGCGCAAAATCTCTCCGACATTCTTTGCCGTGCTGACTGCTCCACGTCCCGTGAATGGAGGGTTACCATCATACATCTCCGAGAGTGAGCCAATGCATCCTTCAGTCATCTCATCCTCATAACCGATAAGCATACGCTCGATAAATGACAGTCCGCTCACTCCGAACACTTTGAAATAAGCATCCGCATAGAATCCGAATAACCATGGACGAGCAGGACCCTGATGCACAGCATATTCACGTTCTATCGGGCCTCCTACATAGGTAGGATTATAGGCATAGCTCTTTGGGGAAAGCGAACGGAGCCCCTTAGGAGTGAGAAGTTCACGCGTGCAGAGGTCGAGAACTTTCTTGCGCTGACGGCGATCGAGCGGCGAATATTCCAAACCGATCGCTATAGCCATGTTGGGACGAACCTCAAGGTCAGTATAACTTCCGTTCACATAGTCGTAAAGATAACCGTAATCATTAAGGAAAGTATCGATAAACGATTTCTTTATTGTCTCTGAAAGCGTTTCCAGCTCTTCACGATATTCTGCGGCTTCCTGATCATCTTCCAAGAGGGAGCTGAGGAATTTCACTGAATTATACCATAGGGCGTTAAATTCCAGAATATATCCAGTCCTCGGGATGATTGGTTTTCCGTTAATTGAGGCGGAAAGCCATGTCACAGGGGTGTTCTGCCCATCTGAGCTTACAAGACCGTTTGGATTAAGCTTGAGATTCTTCACTCTTCCACCTCTAACAGCCTCAACCAAATATTTCACATCCTCACCATATCTCTCCTTGCAGGCTTTTGTATCTTTATCCCGGCGATACTGCTGGATTGCCCATATTGTCCACAGAGGGATGTCGGGCAGATCAATCTCGCCTATCGTGGAATCTTTCTCTCCTGTCTCGATATATTTTCTCAAGGCCTTAAGGAAAGTTCCGAGAATTTCATGGTAATCCTCCTCATGGCTGATGGCAAGCGTGCATCCGGGCAAAGCCATAACTTCATCACGGGCTCGCACGTTATACCATGGATAGCCGGCCATAATATACATTCCGTCGGGCTTTTTGAGATAGAATTGTTTTGCCGAATTTTTTAGGCAATTATAGAAACTTGTGCGGCAGGTTCTGGTCTCCAATTCCTTTGCGTAGGTCTCTTCAAACTTTGCGGGATCCGTCTCGAAAGTCGATGCAGAGAAAATGATAGACTCACCTTTCTTTATGGGCAGTTCAAAATAGCCGGGCACCCAAAGATCCTCTTTATAAGGGATGCCGCGGACTTTATCTTTAACATACTCTATCCCGTTATACCAATGGCCGTCGTTAACCCATTCCACCGGCTTATTGAACTGCATGTATAATTCGGGATATCCTTCATAAAGGCAAGTGGCAATTCCATTTTCCACCGGCTTCACATCCTTGTTGATTACTCCATTCTCCACACAGAGGTCGTTGGCATTTCTGAAAGCAAGGAAGGGTTTGAAACGAAGGAATGTGTCGGAATGAGCCTCTACCAAAGTATATTTGATAAGGATACGGTTTTCGTGTGAAATGAAAACTTTCTCTTTGGTGAGGATTACTCCTCCCACACGATAGGTCATCACAGGCACACTCTCGCAATTGAACTCACGGATATATTTATGTCCGTTAGGGCTGAATATATTGTCGCCATACTGATGCAGCCCTAAATTGAATGGGGCGCCATGCTGAATCACCGATTCATCAAGCGACGAAAGCAGAACATGAGCCTTGTCATCCATCTCCGGAATCGGGATCACAAGCAGTCCGTGCTGCTTTCGCGTGTTGCAACCTACTATAGTGGTGCAATGATACGCTCCCGATTTGTTGGTGCGGAGCATTTCCTTCGGTAAGCTCTGCTCCAGATTGATCATAAGGTTCTTGTCAAATTTAAGATAACTCATGACTATGTGTTTATAACGGGTTTGTAATTTCTTCTACCTTAATGGGACAGCTTAATGAGTTTTTCACGTTTTGACTGCTTTACAGCTTTTTGATTCGCAAAAGAGGAAGAGGAGCTGTCTTAATCTTGTATTCACAAAATTAATTTATTCATTTAACAAATACAAACTCAAAAAGATGTTTTGCAATACCTTTTTTTCACATTTCATCATTTTTTATAACATTTGCAACATTTTTTGAATCATAGCTTTCTTCCACCACACATTGTATGCCATGGACAACATACAAAAGCGTTGAATAAAAAAGGCACATCGCTAAAAACGATGTGCCTCTTAAGATATAGATTTGTCTTATATCCCCCGATTTATATCAAGAGTCCATAAGCTGTCTTTACAGCATCATAGCAGTAATCGTAGATGTAAGGAACAAGACCGAAGAATACGATGCCTGCAACACATAACCAAAGAGCTATCCTTTCGCCTGTCGAACTTCTGAATGCTTCAACCTTAGCATCACCAGGCTTGATCCAGATGGCTTTCACAACGAGGAGATAGTAGTAAAGCGAAATGATTGTATTGATAAGCGCTACAAGAACGAGCATATAAAGCGCCATCGAGCCGGTTGAAGTGACAGATGTGAAGATAAGGATCTTGCTGAAGAATCCTGCGAAGGGAGGGATACCTGCCAAAGAGAACATTGCAAGAGTCATTGCAAATGATAACCAGGGATTGGTTTTGTGAAGACCGTCGTAATCATCCATGCTCAGCTTCCCTGTCTTATTTTCGATTGCAGAGATCACGGCAAACGCGCCGAGGTTACTTACGATATAGACAAAGATGTAGAACATCATTGATGCCAATCCGAAGTTTCCTGCCATCACACCAAGCATGATGTAACCTGCCTGCGAGATTGAAGAGAAAGCCATGAATCGCTTCATATTCTTCTGACGCATTGCAAAAAGGTTTCCGACAGTGATTGTAAGGATAATCACTGCGTACATCATCCACTCCCAAAGGTCGCTATAAACTGCACCGAACACCTGAACGAAGATGATGAAGAATGCGTAAGCGGCCGCGCCCTTTGAAACAACCGAAAGATAGCTGGTGATAGCCGTCGGAGCACCCTGATAAACGTCAGCAGTCCAAAGATGGAAAGGAACCAGCGAGAGCTTGAAGCCAATACCTGCAATAAGGAATGCCAAACCTACAATAAGAAGTCCGCTTCTCGATCCATTGGCAATTGCCTCTGCAATGTCGCCGAAATAGAGTGAACCTCCCGACAGAGCATAAATGTAAGAGAGACCGGCCATCAATATTGCAGAAGAGAATACCGCTGTCAGAATATACTTAACAGCCGCTTCGTGGCTTTCATAATGCTTCTTGTTGAATGCAACCAAGGCTGCAAGAGGAAGCGATGCTGATTCAAGACCGATGATGAAAAGAAGGAAGTGACGGGCTGAAATCATAAGATACATACCGAAAAGCGTCACAAGAATCAACTCGTAGAATTCACCTTTGCGGATTGCCACTTCATCACTTTCCGTCCATTTGGCCGACTGAAGGAACACTATAAACACACCAATATTCAATATCGCTTTCATAGCCTTGCAGGCAGTGTCATCAACATACATTCCGCCGAAAATAGCCTCTCCGGAGGAGGGTATCAGCCAGATTGCAACGGTTGCAAGACCGAATAATATGGTTGTGAAGGGGGTCAGCATCTTTTTCTGTCCCTCTCCGCAGAATGTGTCAAACAGAAAGACGATAAGGAACAGACCCAGAATTATGAG